>NZ_BCBJ01000027.1:0-1368 GCF_001320605.1 Pseudomonas sp. NBRC 111133
ATTAAAGAGCGTTTGGTTAAGAGCTTTTCGTCTCAACCGAGGCGCGCATTCTACGCTTTCCTCATTTGCTGTCAAGCGTTTATTTTGAAGTTTTTTACCACCACTTTCTTTCGAAAGCCAACAACTTCAAACACTTACCGCTTGCCCCGAAGCGTTCATCGCTGCGAGGAGGCGAATAATACGCGCTTTGAAATCAGAGTCAACACCTTGATCTGAAAAAACTTTCCGCGCGTGTTTTACCCCCACCTGGCAACTAATGAGAGCGCCACGGATCTGTAGAGAAACACCCCCCACGGAGCGTAGCGGCCATGAGCGATGCGCAAAGCGAGAAAACCCCGGGCCTGTCTGCAGATGAAGAGCAGGAGGTCAGCCACAACCAACCGCCCCGGGCGGCAGTGCTGCACGAGATGATCCGCTACCAGGGCGATCAGGAACTGGAACGTACCCTCGCCGCGTTGTGGTGGTCGGCACTGGCCGCCGGCCTGTCCATGGGGCTGTCGCTGATGGCCATGGGGCTGTTCTACGCACGCCTGCCGGAAGGAGAGAGTGCCCAGGTGGTCGCCAGCATCGGCTACAGCGCCGGCTTCCTCGCCGTGATCCTGGCGCGCCAGCAACTGTTTACCGAGAACACCCTCACCGCCGTGCTGCCCGTCATGACCTCCCCCACCCTGGCCAACTTCGGTCGCCTGCTGCGCCTGTGGGGTGTGGTGTTGCTCGGCAACCTGGCCGGCACCCTGCTAGTGGCCAGGGTCATGCTGGAGCTGCCGATATTCGACAGCAAGACGGACGTGGCTTTTCTGGAGATTGGCCGCAAGGTCATGAAGAACGACCTGAGCCAGATGTTCGCCAAAGGCATCGTGTCAGGCTGGATGATCGCCACCATGGTTTGGATGATCCCGTCCATGGAGCACGCCAAGGTCTGGATCATCCTGATGATCACCTACCTGATGGCCCTCGGCGATTTCACCCATATAGTAGTGGGCTCCGTCGAGGTGTCCTATCTGGTGTGGGCCGGCGAAGAAACCTGGCGCAGCTTCTGGCTGGAATTCGCCTTGCCGACCCTGGCAGGCAACATTATTGGTGGCAGCTTCATTTTTGCCCTGATCAGCCATGCCCAGGTACGCAGCGACAGTGGCAAGCCACCCTCGCAACTGCTGAAAGACGACCAAGCCCCGCGCCGGCGCAGCAAGGATGACCACAACTGAAGCTCAGCGTGCCGCCATCGTGCGCTCTTTGGCGTGGCCCCGCTGACGCACAGGCCGTGGCTGCCACCAGTTCTGCCCGGCATGCGGTGAGTCAAGGCTGGCCCGCTCGCCCATCTGCGGCGTGCTCAAGCGCACCTGGACCTGGTTGGCCAGCGTCAGTATG
>NZ_BCBJ01000028.1:0-16924 GCF_001320605.1 Pseudomonas sp. NBRC 111133
CTGCCAGCCGTGGGTAGACAGGTCGAACGTACCGTTATGAATCGGCAGCATCCAGCGCCCGCGCAAATCCAGGTGGGCCTGCAGGCTCTGCTCCGGCTGCATGTGTACGTTGGGCCAGGCGACGTTGTAGGCGCCGGTTTCGATCAAGGTCAGGTCGAACGGCCCGAAACGCTCGCCTATCTGCTTGAAACCGTCGAAGTACCCGGTATCGCCACTGAAGAACACCCGCACATCGTCATCGATGATCACCCAGGACGCCCACAGCGTCCGGTTGCTGTCCAGCAGCCCGCGCCCGGAAAAGTGCTGTGAGGCTGATCAGGGTGGCCGGTCGGGTTTGCGGGGGCTTGCGCACGAATAGGTACTTGAGCCCGATGCGCAGCTTTTTCAGCACCCCATCCTGCGGCAACGATGCCTGGTTGTGAAAACGCCCATCCCGCTGTGGCGCCGGCTCGCCGGCTGCGTTGGCCAAAGGGATCATCAGCAACACTCCGAGCAACAGAAAAGCCTTCATGCTACCCCACAGTGATCAGATCAACCGTGAATTGGCTTGTAAGGTCATTTTTCGCCGATGAAACACTGTTCAACAATATTCATGCGCGTTATGCGATAAACGGTACCCCGATAGAATAGCGATGAACACGATGGACAACCGCAGCGGCAAAGGCCTTTCATTCGTCAAGCGCATCTATCTGCCGCGTGTCATCGGCCTGGGCATCGGTCTGTTCAGTGTCATGGCGGCCATTGCGCCGCTGTCTCCCCCCACCTGGGCATGGCTGCTGGTGCTGTTCAACGGGTTGCTGTGGCCGCACATGGCCTACCTGTGGGCAAGCCGCTCGGCGATGCCCTACCAGGCAGAGCAGCGCAACCTGCTACTGGACTCGCTGATGTGCGGGTTCTGGACTGCCGCCATGCATTTCAACCCGCTCCCCAGCGTGACGGTCCTTTCCATGATGACCATGAACAACGTCGCAGCCGGCGGCAAGCGCATGGTTTTTCGTGGGCTGCTGGCCCAGTTGGCCGGCATGCTTGTCTCCATCCTGCTGCTTGGCCCCGGCCTGCAGCTGACCGCCACCCCCCTGCAGGTGTACGCCTGCCTGCCAATGCTGACGCTGTACCCGCTGGTCCTGGGCTGGGTGTGCTACCAGTTGGCGATCAAACTGGCTGACCACAAGCGCCGGCTGAGCGCCCTGAGCCTCACCGACAGCCTGACCGGGCTGCTTAACCATGGCGCATGGAAAGACCTGCTACTGCTGAAGTTCCAGGGCTGTAAACAACAGCAGGGGCACGCGGTCATCGCCCTGATCGACATCGACCATTTCAAGACCATCAACGATACCTTCGGCCACGTGGTCGGCGACTGTGTGCTGCGCCAGCTGAGCGCAGAGCTGCGCCGTAATCTGCGCGAAGGCGACCAGGCCGGGCGTTATGGCGGCGACGAGTTTTGTGTGATGCTGCCGGACACCAGCGAGGCCCAGGCTTGCCAGGCCATGGAGCGCCTGCGCGAACGGGTCGCCAACTACCGCAACCCACAGTTGCCGCACCTGCGCATCAGCCTGAGCATCGGCCTGTCCCCCTTCGAAGCCACCCTGGAGTCACCCGAGCACTGGCTCGACCGGGCAGACAAGGCGCTTTACACCGCCAAGCACGCAGGCCGCGACCAGGTCAATTTTGCCCGTGGCGAGGCTTCTACGCTCAAGCTGGCCTATCCTGATTGAACCTCCTTCCTGACTGCTGGCGGGAGGCTGCCTGAAGGAGCCGCTGACGCATGGCCAGGACTGCCAAACTCCACCCCGCCAGCCCCACACCGCGCTTTCACGTGCGCCGCCTGATTGCCGGTTTCAGTGCAATTTTCGGCTTGGCCTGCCTGGTTACGCTGGGCGCACTGTTCAACATCGCCGCCACCCTTGATCACCAGGAACGTCAGCGTAGCGCCTTCCATGCGAACCAGGCGCTGGAGCAGCGACTGATCGCCTCGCGCCAGTTCTTGTCCAGCTATGCCGTGTGGGATGCTGCCTTCGAACACCTGGCGGGCCAGGTAGACTGGAAATGGGCCTATGAAGAAAAGAATGTAGGCGAGTCGCTGTACAGCGCCAGCGGCTACGAAGGGGTGTTCGTTGTAGAGGACAGCCGCACCACCTACGCGCTATTCAAGGGACAGCCCAGCCAGGCAGGTGCCAACACCTATATAGACGCGCCCCTGCAGCCGATCATCGACCAGGCCCGCGCCGCGGCCGTGCCACGGAAACAGACCACCCGTTACGTGCTGTTCAACGGCTGGCCGGCCGTGCTGACTGCCGCCGCTGTTCGACCGGACCGCGATGTCACTGAAAGTGAGGTACGCCAGTCCCCGGTGATGCTGTTCATCGACCAGCTTACCGAAGACAAGCTGACGCGGCTGGGCACCGGCGCCGGCCTTACCGGCATGCATGTGGACAAGGACAACAGGGGTGAGCACGGCCACTTGCGCATCGAGCTGGGCGATACCGGCTACCACTTGGCCTGGAACAGCCCGCTGCCCGGGCGCCAGCTGCTGTGGGCGGTCTTGCCGCCACTGGTAGGCGCGCTGCTGATGCTTGGCTTGATCATGCTGTACCTGTTCCGCCTCACCCTGCGCAGCTCGCGGGCAATCGGCCTTACACTCACTCACCTGCAACAGAGCAACCAGGCGCTGGAAGCCAGCGAGCAGCGTTTTCGCGCGGTGGCCGAATCGGCATCTGACTGGATCTGGGAAACCGACCGGCAACAACGCCTGACCTACCTGTCGCAACGCTTTGCCAACGTCACCGGCTACCCCGTGGACGACTGGCTGGGCCAACCGCTCAACCAGTTGCTGGCCTGCGATACCACCCCGCTCTCGCCTTGGCTGGACGCCCTGACCAGCGCCGACCCACAACAGTTGGCCAATTTGCGCTGTACCTACCGCGACCAGAATGGCCAAAACCGCTACTGCAGGATTTCGGCCCGCGCCATCTGGTATGACGACAAGCCCAGCGGCTTTCGCGGCACCGCCAGCGACATTACCGACGAAGTCGACGCCCACGCGCGTATTCAGCACCTGTCGTTGCACGACCCACTGACCGGCCTGGCCAACCGCAACAAGCTCGCCAGGCACCTGGAGCAAGCCCTGCTGCGTGGCACCGACTCGCCACCCTTGAGCCTGCTGCTGCTGGACCTCGACAACTTCAAACCGATCAACGACTCGCTCGGCCATGCTGCCGGGGATGCCGTGCTGCAAGAGGTGGCGACGCGGCTGCGCGATACCACCCGCGACGGTGACCTGGTAGCGCGTCTGGGCGGCGACGAGTTCATCGTGGTGCTAAGCGGCATGGACAACCGCAACGAAATCGACCGTTTCTGCGCGCGCCTGATCAGCCTGCTGCAACAACCCATCACCTTCGACAGCCAACCCCTGCATGTCGGTGCCAGTATTGGCGTCGCCCAAACCCGCACCCAGGGTTTCGATGCGGGCGAATTGATCCGTTGCGCCGACATTGCCCTGTACCAGGCCAAAGCCGATGGCAAGAATACCTGGCGCTACTTCGCTGCCGAGATGAACCAGCAGATCCAGTACCGCCGCCAGTTGGAAAACGACCTGCGCCGGGCCCTGCGCAATCAGGAGTTCGAGCTGCATTATCAGCCGCGCTACCGCCTCAGCGACCGACGTATCGTAGCGGTCGAAGCCTTGCTTCGCTGGCAGCACCCGCAGGAAGGGTTGCTGGGGCCGGACACGTTCATCCCGTTGGCCGAGCAAAGCGACATCATCGTCGCGCTGGGCCGCTGGGTGCTACTCGAGGCTTGCCGCACAGCCCATGACTGGCCAGCCGACATTCTGGTTTCGGTGAATCTGTCGCCCGCGCAGTTCCTGCGCAGCGACGTGGTAGCCGACGTGCGTGAAATCCTGCTGGAAACCGCCTTCCCGGCCCAGCGCCTGGAGCTGGAAATTACCGAGAACGTGATGCTCAACGACATCGAAGGCGCGCTGGGCACCATGCTGTCGCTCAAGGAGCTGGGCGTGCGCCTGAACATGGATGATTTCGGCACGGGTTACTCATCGCTGGGCTACCTGCGCACCTACCCGTTCGACAGCATCAAGATAGACAAGCGCTTCATCAGTGGCCTGAACAACAACGACGGCAGCGACCGAGCGGTGGTTCAGGCCATCATCAACCTGGGCGAAGCGATGGGGTTGACGGTGACTGCCGAAGGCGTCGAAAGCGAACAGCAGCTCAAAGCCTTGGAGAACGACCGGTGTCACGAAGTGCAGGGCTACTACATGAGCCGGCCAGTGGACAGGGCCGAGCTGGAGGCGTTGCTACACCCTACATCCCAAGGCAACACACAGTCTCTGTAGGCGCGGGTTTACCCGCGAACACCGGCAAAGCCGGTGCCATACACCGGGTTGGGTTCTCGTGGGCAAGCCAGCTCCTGCAGGGGGCATCAGGGCTGTTGCAGGCTGCGCTCGGCCACGATCTCTGGCAGGTCCTGGCGGCGCAGGTAAGCACGCAGAGGCTCACCAATATTCAAGCGGTCATCCACATGCTGCTCCAGCAACAGCGCCAGCCGCTCACGACACAACGCCATGCGCTGCCCTTGCTCGGGCCGCCAGACAAACTCGTTGCACGGGGTAATGCTGTCGTCGGCCACGTCCATGCCGAACGAATCCTCGGAAAAACGCACAATATGGACACCACGCTTGCCATGAAAACCGACAAAGCCCTTGAGCTGGTCGGCAGCGTTGCAGATGTCCTGGGAAGTGATGGCCATGACGTAACCTCGCAATGATATCGGAAGATACGCACGCCTGGCGGGGGATGGGTCGCCTCTACCGGGCAACTCGCAAGCCGCAGCCTAACGCAGGTGCGCATGAACGCGCCATGGTTTTCAGCGCTCACCGCTCAGGGTGTAGGGTTGGAGCTACTGCCGACCCCGGTCCTCATGCACCTGCACACTGGCCGTCATCCCCGCACTCAGGGTCACCCCTTCCGGCACCTGGTCCAGACGAATCCTTACCGGTATGCGCTGGGCCAGGCGCACCCAGTTGAAGGTAGGCTCCACTTCCGGCAGCAGTTGGCTGTCCGGGTTGCTGTTGCGGTCGGTAATACCGCGGCTGATGCTCTCCACCTGCCCTTGCATCGGCTCACCCGCCCCCATCAGCCAGACTTTCACGTTATCCCCCACACGAATACGTGGCAGCTTGGTTTCCTCGAAGTACGCCTGGATATAGAAGGTTGAATCATCCACCAGGGCCATGACCGCTTCCCCGGTGTTCACATAGTTGCCTTCGGCCAGACGCAGGTTGGTGATATGCCCGCTGCGCGGCGCCCGCACTTCACTGCGCGCGAGGTTGATCCTGGCCACCTGCAACTGCGCCTCGGCTTCGTGCAACTCGCCACGGGCGATGGCCGCATTGATCTGGGCGTTTTCACGCAACTCGGCACTGATCGCCTCGGGCCCCAAGGCCGTGCGCCGGGCGGCTTCGCGTTCGCGCAGGCGCAACTGCTGGGCGCGGGTCTCGGTCACGGCGCTGGCCTGGTCGAACGCGGCCTGGAAGCGCTCACGGTCGATACTCATCAACAGGTCGCCCGCCTTGACCTGCTGGTTGTCATGGACCTTGAGTCCGCGTACCCAGCCGGACACGTCAGGCGCAATCACCACCACATCGGCGCGCACACGGGCGTCGCGGGTCCAGGGGGTAAGCATGTAGTACTGCCACAGCTGGTAGCCGGCCAACACGGCCAAGGCCACCACACACAGCGTCACCAAGGTACGTACGGCCGCACGCATCGAAACACTCCTTCATAAAGGCCCCAGCAGGCGTACCACCAGGAACAACACACAAACGAACAGCGCCGCATCAAACAGCGCCTCATGCCAGATCCAGCGCCCCAGCGGCGTGGCCTGCACCACCAGGCGCAACAGGCCGGTGAGCAGCAGCGCCAGCAACACATAAAGCAGAAACGGGCTGAGCAGCACGCCGCCCACTTCCCATTCACGTAACCCCATGGGCTTCCTCCTGCCAGCGGCACCACTTGCCCCAGCTTTTTTGCAGTTGCAGCACCGCACCTTCAGCCAGCCGCAACGGGTCGCTGGCAGGCAGCCGGCGCAGGGCAGCGATGAATTGCTCACTGGCGGTGTCCAGGCGCTGCCCGCGCCCGGCGGCAGGCCCTTTGGCCAGTACCGCCTCTACCTGTTGCAGGTACTCGCGCTCGGCACGCCCCAAGGGGGCCTGGGCGACCGCCAGGCACATGCGCAGGTGTACCAGTTCATCACCAATGTCCAGCCCATGCAGGCCGTCGTCCCAGCGCTTGCGCTCGTCTTCCGGTAATTCACTGGCATGCCGCGCCAGTTGCATCAGGCGGTCAGCCATCCGCCCGCCAAACCAGCTGTCGGCCCCACGCAGGTCGCGCCGGGTCAGGCGCACCAGGTCGCTCTGGGTGGCTGCGCGCAGTCGCCGGCCCAGCCAGGCCGGGTGGCGGAACACCAGCAAACGAAAGGCCATGACCGCTGCAGACACCCCCACCAACATGGCCAACGCACTGTTCAGCATGGACGCCACACCGAACTGCATGGCGTTGAGCGGCGACACCAACACGATGAAGTGCAGGCAATAGGAGGTGGCTGTGGCCCCGGTACGGGGGTGGGCCATGCCCAGCGCGCCAAGAAACAGCGGCACACCCATGGCAAGGCACAGCATGGCGAAGCTGCTCCATTGCGGCAGCACAATTTGCCCGACCAGAAACGCAGCAGGTATGGCCAGGAAAATCCCGCGCAAAAAACTCAAGCCAATCTGCGCGCCGTTCTCACGGCTGGCGAACAGGCTACAGACTACGCAGGTCAGCACCAGGCCACCCGGCGCCGAAGGCCAGGCCGTGGCCAGCCAGAACCCGCTCATTACCAGAAAGGCCAGCGCACTGCGCGAACCAAACAGCAAGGCCAGCGACCAGTCGCGGTGCGCAGCCAGGCCTTGGGACACATCCTTGGGCGCCCTGCCCGCCTCCACATCCTCCAGCGCCTGGCCGGCAGCCATAGCGTAATCCAGCAGCAGGGCCATGCGCGCCAGGCAGAAGTGCTCCGCCGAACTGATCTGCTCATCGTGTGCGGCATCCCAGATACGTTGGCGCAACAGCAACAGGCCGGGCGTGTCGGGTTTGCCCAACAGTGTGCGCACGTCGTGCAACCAGGGCGCCAGGTGCTCAGCCTCCCGCTCATCCAGTTGCCGCCACTGACGGCGCACCGAACGGGAGATGCGCAACAGCACCATCAGCTTCTGGCTGAGCCCACGAATGGCACGGGCACGCTGCCGGCCACGGTTGCCTTCGAACCAGGCATGTTCGCGCTGGCTGTCGATGGCCACGATACGTCCCAGGCTTTCCAGCAAGCCTTTGCGCGCCTCGTCCTCGCCACCCAGCATGGCACTGGCGGCTTGCAGACCGTTCTGCCAGGCCTGTCGGGCCTGCCCGCCCAGTTGCTGTTCCACGCGCATGGGCCAGAGCAAGGCACTGCTGGCGGTGGCGCAGAAAATACCCAGGCAGATCTCGGTGCAGCGCGCCACCGCCTGGTCGAACACCTGCAGTGGGTGGTCGATGGCCGGCAAGGCGATGATGGCGGCGGTGTAGCCGGCCAGCACGAAGGCATAGGCCCAGGCGCTACGCAGTTGGGTAGAGGCGGCGGTGCACAGGGCCAGCCAAAGGGCCAGGGTGAGCAGAAACAAACCTGGGGTCTGCGAAAACAGGCCAATGAACAGCACCGACATGACGGTGCCAACCAAGGTACCCGCCAGCCGCGCCAGGCCCTTCTGCACCACCATGCCCGACAGCGGCTGGGCGACGATGAAAGCGGTCATCAGTGCCCATGCCGGTTGCTCCAGGCCCCAACGCATCGCCAGCCACAACGCCAGGCCACCCCCGAGCAGGGTCTTGAGGGCGAACTTGAGGGCGAGGCTGCTGGGGGCGAACAGGGCCTGGAAGGTAATGGGCACGAAGCGGACCTTGCGGGGATGGTCTTGTAGAAAAGATAGACAATGGCGAGCAGGATAAAGCGGAAATGAATAATTAGCTAGCTAATCATCTTTATCGACGTGCAGCCAAAGCACACATCCCAGGCAAAAAAATGGGCGACCGAAGTCGCCCTAAATGCCTTGCGTGCTCGTGTACCCGGAAGGTCAGCGCGGCTTGCGCTTGTTCGAGTCCTTCCAGATGAAAATGCCCAGACCGGCAAAGAAGGCAAACATCAACCCGACCGTTACCACACCGGCGATAACCACGTTGTCGAAGAACATGCTGGTCTCCCCATTCGTTTGCCGTTGTCCGATGGGTGCAAGGTAACCAATGTGGCGGGGGGAAAAATTGATCGGGATCAATGGTGCCCGAGGCCGGGCACGCGAGGCGGGTGCAGGGTTGACCTGCGTCAAATTTCAGCGCTTCTTCGGCTTGCTCTTGGGTTTCTTTTTCTTGCTGCTGTTCAACGGCAGGGCCTGCTCGAATGCGTTGCGCATGTCGTTCAGGCGCTTTTCCTTGAGGTCGTGGACGCGCTTGGCGCGTTCGGCATCGAAATCGATGAGGTTGTCTTGGCTCATGGGTGGGCTCGACGATCAACTGAGACTTGCATGATGAGGCCAGCCGCAGGTGCTGACCAGCCCCCTGTCAGACTTCGATGTCCACCAGCAGCCCCTGGCGTACGTGTTCGCCCATCAACGGGGCCACCGGCACGGTGTTGTCGGCGTTGACCTCATCACCGGGCATGGCACTGTAGCGTTCCTGATCGCCCTTCTGCCTGCGTTGCTGCTGGCGACGCTGCTCATCGCGCAGCAACAGTGCCTGCTCTTGCGGGTCACGCTGGTGCTTGAGGTCGATGGCACTTTCGCCGGACGCAGGCTGCGTCGGCACCACCGGTTTGATGTCGGGGGTGGGTTTGACCGGGTCCTGTTGCGAGGTCACCGGGGCGGCACTGAGCGGAATGATCGGCGGCAGCATGGACGTTCTCCTGTGCCCCTGTATCGGCAGGTGCGGGTTTACCTTGATGTCATGGACAACATTTACTCGGTTTCGTCGCCAGGCTCGTCGTCATCTGGCGGACTGGCTTCGCTCCAGGGCCGCTTGTAAACCTGCTGCCAGACTGCGTCCATATGGTCGCGCAATACCTGCGGCGCGGTTTTCAGCGACGCACTGTCCTCGCGCTCGCCACCGACCGGTTCCTCGCCCGCCGGGGTGATCAGCGACTGGCCGGTAATGGTGTAGCTGGCCTGCCCTTCGCGCATCTCGATGGCGATGTCGTGGGGGTCGATACCGCCGCCACAGAAGGCATGACTGGCTACCGTCACCTCGGCGACACCGTCCTTGTTCAAGTCGCTGACATCACTGACGTCGGTGTAGAAGTCGACGTCCAGGTCCAGCCCCGGGCAGGTGGTTTCCTGTTCGATCTGCCAACGCGCCTTGAATGCATCGCTTTCGGCAGTGCGCCCGTACAAGGTGGCCTTGAGTACCACCTTGTCCACTTCCTGTTCGCTTTCCGGGTCACTGGCCTGGCCATCGCTGCGGCTCAGTACCAGCAGGCCTTCACCGTCGCGGTCACGGTAGTGCACGCTCTTGATCGGTGTCTGGACGCCTAGCACTTCAAGCTGTTCCATCGGAATGGGGGGCAAGGTCTCGAAATTCTTCTGCTCGCAGGCACTCAGCAGCAGCAGGCTGCCCACGGCCATGGAAGCGCTCATCCAGCGGTGCTTGGCAGACATATAGAAGCGGTGCCCTCGTCGGCTGCGCAGTGCGAGGCGATGAAACAGCTAGACTGACTTACTTCCTGTTGTCGTTCGACACCTTTCGGTGCGTTCGCACTTTGGTCTGACCGGCCGATCCGTTAACATAATCGGCTTTTTCATCGCGGGAGTTCAGGCAGTATGGCGCAGCAGTATCAACCGGGGCAACGCTGGATCAGCGACAGCGAAGCCGAGCTCGGCCTGGGTACCATCCTGGCGCAGGATGGCCGCCTGTTGACCGTGCTTTACCCGGCCACTGGCGACACCCGCCAGTATTCCCTGCGCAATGCGCCGTTGACCCGCGTGCGTTTCTCGCCCGGTGACCAGATCACCCACTTCGAGGGCTGGAAGCTGACCGTGCGCGAGGTCGAGGACATCGACGGGCTCATGGTGTACCACGGCCTGGACGGGCAGAACCAGCCGCGTACCCTGCCAGAAACCCAGCTGTCGAACTTCATCCAGTTCCGCCTGGCCAGCGACCGCCTGTTCGCCGGGCAGATCGACCCACTGTCTTGGTTCAGCCTGCGCTACAACACCCTGCAGCACACCAGCAAGCAGATGCAGTCGGCACTGTGGGGCCTGGGCGGCTGCCGCGCGCAACCGATCGCCCACCAATTGCACATCGCCCGCGAAGTCGCCGACCGCAGCGCCCCGCGCGTATTGCTGGCCGACGAAGTGGGCCTGGGCAAAACCATCGAGGCTGGCCTGGTGATTCACCGCCAGTTGCTGTCGGGCCGTGCCAGCCGCGTACTGATCCTGGTACCGGAAAACCTCCAGCACCAGTGGCTGGTGGAAATGCGCCGCCGCTTCAACCTGCAGGTAGCCCTGTTCGATGCTGAACGTTTCATCGAGAGCGACGCCAGCAACCCGTTCGAGGACGCCCAGCTGGCGCTGGTTGCCCTGGAGTGGCTGGTCGACGACGAAAAGGCCCAGGATGCGCTGTTTGCTGCCGGTTGGGACCTGATGGTGGTCGACGAAGCGCACCACCTGGTCTGGCACGAAGATCAGGTCAGCGCCGAATATGGCCTGGTCGAGCAACTGGCCCAGGTGATCCCGGGCGTGCTGCTGCTCACCGCCACCCCAGAGCAGCTTGGCCAGGACAGCCACTTTGCCCGCTTGCGCCTGCTCGACCCCAACCGTTTCCACGACCTGGCCGCCTTCCGTGCCGAGAGCGAGCACTATCGCCCGGTCGCCGAAGCCGTACAGGAACTGCTCGACGAGGGCCGCCTGTCGCCCAAGGCGCACGCCACCATCCAGGGCTTCCTGGGTGCCGAAGGCGAAGCCCTGCTGGCCGCAGTCAGCGACGGCGATACCCAGGCCAGCGCGCGCCTGATCCGTGAGCTGCTCGACCGCCACGGCACCGGCCGCGTGCTGTTCCGTAACACCCGCGCGGCGATCCAGGGCTTCCCTGAGCGCCAGCTGCACCCCTACCCACTGGCCACGCCCGAGCAATACCGCGACCTGCCGGCTGGCGAACACGCCGAGCTGTACCCGGAAGTGGCCTTCCAGGCCCAGGGTGAGGTAGCCGACGACGAACGCTGGTGGCGTTTCGATCCGCGCGTCGACTGGCTGATCGATACCCTGAAGATGCTCAAGCGCACCAAAGTGCTGGTGATCTGCGCCCACGCCGAGACCGCCATGGACCTGGAAGACGCCCTGCGCGTGCGCTCCGGCATCCCGGCGTCGGTGTTCCATGAAGGCATGAGCATTCTCGAACGCGACCGTGCCGCCGCCTACTTCGCCGACGAAGAATTCGGTGCTCAGGTGCTGATCTGCTCCGAGATCGGCAGCGAAGGCCGTAACTTCCAGTTCGCCCACCATCTGGTGATGTTCGACCTGCCAGCGCACCCCGACCTGCTCGAACAGCGCATCGGCCGCCTGGACCGGATCGGCCAGAAGCACACGATCCAGCTGCACATCCCGTACCTGCAGGACAGCCCGCAAGAGCGCCTGTTCCAGTGGTACCACGAAGGCCTCAACGCCTTCCTCAACACCTGCCCGACCGGCAACGCCCTGCAACACCAGTTTGGCCCGCGCCTGTTGCCGCTGCTCGAAAGTGGCGAGAGCAAGGCCTGGGATACGCTGGTGGCCGATGCCCGCAGCGAGCGCGAACGCCTGGAAGCCGAACTGCATACTGGCCGCGACCGCCTGCTGGAGCTCAACTCTGGCGGCGATGGCGAGGGCCAGGCGCTGGTCGAGGCCATTCTTGAACAGGACGACCAGTTCGCCCTGCCGATCTACATGGAAACCCTGTTCGACGCCTTTGGCATCGACAGCGAAGACCATTCCGAGAATGCCCTGATCCTCAAGCCAAGCGAGAAGATGCTCGACGCCAGCTTCCCGCTGGGCGACGACGAAGGTGTGACCATCACCTACGACCGTGGCCAGGCGCTGTCGCGCGAGGACATGCAGTTCCTCACCTGGGAACACCCAATGGTCCAGGGCGGCATGGACCTGGTGCTGTCCGGCTCGATGGGCAACACCGCCGTGGCGCTGATCAAGAACAAGGCGCTCAAACCGGGCACCGTGCTACTCGAACTGCTGTTCGTCAGCGAAGTGGTGGCACCGCGCAGCCTGCAACTGGGCCGCTACCTGCCGCCGGCGGCACTGCGCTGCCTGCTCGACGCCAACGGCAACGACCTGGCATCGCGCGTGGCCTTCGAAACCCTCAACGACCAGCTCGAAAGCGTGCCACGCGCCAGCGCCAACAAGTTCGTCCAGGCCCAGCGCGATGTGCTGGCCAAGCGTATCAGTGGTGGTGAAGAGAAAATCTTGCCGACCCACATCGAGCGCGTCGCCGAAGCCCAGCGCCGCCTGGCGGCAGAGGCCGACGAAGAGCTGGCCCGCCTGCTAGCACTGCAAGCGGTCAATCCGAGTGTGCGTGACAGCGAAATCAACGCCCTGCGCAAGCAGCGTGAAGATGGCCTGGCAATGCTGGAAAAGGCCGCCCTGCGCCTGGAAGCCATTCGCGTGCTGGTAGCCGGCTGATCACATCGGTCTCTTGTAGGAGCAGCCCATCGCGACACAAGGCCGCTCCTACAGAGATAGCACAAGGGCTAAATCCGTTATTCCTAGCTGCAATCACATTGATAACCAAATCATTGGAATCAATGTGCCATTAGTCAGGAAGGCTTAAATACTCCTTCCTATACTGCCTCTGGACAGTCTGCACAGGGTTGTAGCGCAGACGAGTGAAAACTCGATCAAGAGACATTCCATGGAGTGGCTAGGGCTGCAACTGTTCGCCGACTTGCCGGCAACCGGGCGTATCGTCATTGATTGCCGCCATGAACCGTTCCTGGTTCTGCTCGCCTACTTCGTTGCCTGCGCGGCCTGCTTCGCCACGCTCGACATGGCCGAGCGACAATGCCACAGCCCCGAGCCCACTGCCCACCGCCAATGGAACATGCTCGGCGCGTGCTGCCTGGCCGGTGGCATCTGGGCCATGCACTTCATCAGCATGCTAGCGTTCCAGGCGCCGGTGGAAGTGCACTACGACGTTTCCCTGACCATTATTTCGCTGCTCATCGCCCTGGGCGTAGCCTGGCTGGCCATGCACAGCCTGGAACGCACACAAATGCGCACGCGTCACTTTGTGCAAAGCGCAGTGTTGATTGGCTTGGGCATCGTCCTCATGCACTTTGTCGGCATGGCTGCCATGGAAACCGGCGCCGTGCAGTATTACCAGACCGCCCTGCTGCTCGCCTCAGCTGCCATTGCCCTGCTCACCAGCCTGGCCGCGTTGTACCTCGCCCGTTACTTCCGTAATGGCAGCGGCACCCTGTACCAGGCCATGAAGTACGGCGCCAGCCTGCTGATGGCGACCGGTATCGTCGCTACCCATTTCACTGCGATGTCGGCCATGACACTGGTCATCCCGGCCGATACCGCACTGCGCCTGCCTTCTGGCGACAACAGCCTGCAACTTGGGCTGGGTATCGGCTTCATCACCCTGCTCATCAGTGGTGCCAGTATCAGTGCCGCATTGGCCGACAAGAAGTTGCAGAGTAAAGAGCACGACCTGCGCCGGGTCAGCGTGCTACTCAGCCAGCTGGACCAGGCCTGCGCCTCGCTACAACAAGCGGCGCATTACGACGCGCTCACCAATCTGGTCAACCGCCGTGGCTTCAACCAGGTGTTCGCCGAGCGGCTGGCCGAACACCAGGCCAGTGAAAGCCGCCTGGCAGTGATGTTCCTCGACATCGACCATTTCAAGCGCATCAACGACAGCCTCGGCCATGCCGCCGGTGACGAGCTGCTCAAGGTGATCGCCAACCACATCAAGGCCGCCACCCGCAGCCAGGACCTGGTCGCGCGCTTCGGGGGCGACGAATTCTGCATCGTCACCAGCCTCAATAACCGCGACGAAGCCCGTCATCTGGCTCAGCGCATCATGCAACGAATGAAAGAGCCCATCGACCTGGGTGGCCGGCGCATGGTCATGACCACCAGCATCGGTATCAGCATCTTCCCTGACGACGGCACCAGCGTCGAAGAGCTGCTCAAACATGCCGACCTGGCCCTGTATCAGTCAAAGGACAACGGGCGCAACAGCCTGAACTTCTTCAACGACAACTTGAAGACCCAGGCCACCATGGCATTGCAACTGGAAGAAGAACTGCGCATGGCCCTGCTCGAAGAGCGCGGGCTCTGCGTCCATTACCAGCCCATCTTCGACATGCGCAGCGGGCAACTGGCCAAGCTGGAAGCCCTGGTGCGCTGGCAGCACCCGCAACATGGCCTGCTTGGCCCCGAACGCTTTATCGGCATTGCCGAAGCCAACGGCCTGATCATCGACCTCGACCTGTGGGTACTGCGCCACGCCTGCAGCGATCTGGCCCACCTGCAGCGCTATGGCTACGGCGACGTCAAGGTCACGGTCAACTGCTCGGCCGTGACCCTCAGCCATGACGAGCTACCCAACGAAGTGGAGAAAGCACTGTTTCACGCCGGGCTCTGCGCCCGGCAACTCGAGCTGGAAGTGACCGAGAACGCCCTCATGGGTGATCTCCAGCGCACGGTGAACCTGCTCAAGCGCGTTCGCGCCCTGGGTGTGGCGCTGTCGATCGACGACTTCGGCACCGGTTACTCATCTCTGGCCTACCTCAAACGCCTGCCGCTGGATGTACTGAAGATCGACCGCACGTTCCTGCAGGATGTGCCGGGTAGCCAAAAAGATCGGGAAATCGTCCAGGCGATTATCGTCATGGCACACACGCTGCACTTGCAGGTGGTCAGTGAGGGCGTAGAGACCACGGAGCAACAGGCGTTCCTCAAAGCCCACGGCTGCGACTATCTGCAGGGTTACCTGCTGGGTCGCCCGGTACCACTGGCCGAGCTGCGACCACTGCTGGAGCGGTTGCAGCGTCAGGACGGCATGCTCACCCCTTGTTACGGTAAAGTTCTACCAGGGTCGCCGGATCTTTATGCAGGTAACCCTGGCTACCGTGCAGGCGCATCAATTGCGCGGCGAGGCCACTGAGCGGCGTCGCCGAACCCTGCTCGCGGGAGAATTTGACCGCGCCATCAAGGTCCTTGAGCAGCGTGCGCACATGCCACTTGATCGGCTCGAAGCGGCTTTGGGCCATTTGCGGCGTCAGGATCTGCAGAGGCCTGGAGTCAGCAAAGCCACCGGCCAACGCTTCGGCGATCAACGTCGCATCCACCCCGGACTGCTCGGCCAACGCCACGACTTCGGCAATGACCAAGGCGTTGCACGCCACGATCATCTGGTTACAGGCCTTGGTCACCTGGCCTGCGCCCACCGCCCCCATATGCGTCACCCGCTGGCCAAGTACCTGCAACACCGGCCGGGCACGCTCAAGGTCAACCGCCTCGCCACCGACCATGATCGCCAGGGTACCGGCTTCGGCACCAGGTGTGCCGCCGGACACCGGGGCATCCAGCCAGGCCATGCCACACAGTGCGGCCAGCTCGGCAGCCATTTCACGGGTGGCGGTGGGCTCCAGGCTGGAGAAATCGATCAGCAACTGGCCACTGCGTCCACCCTGGGCAATGCCGTGTTCGCCGAACACTACCTCGCGCACCACAGCGGTATCGGCCAGGCACAGCAGTACCATGTCGCTGCCCTGGCACAGTTCGGCAGGGCTGTTGGCCAGGCGCGCACCGGCCTCGACCAGCGCCTCACACTTGTCCGGGCTGCGGTTCCACACGGTCAGCGGGTATCCCGCTGCCAACAGGCGTCGGCACATGGGCAGGCCCATCAGGCCGATGCCGGCGAATCCAAGCGAAGGTAGTGCAGTGCTCATCAATGACTCCCGACTATTCGAATTGTTTTACAGGTTGGCAGAGGGGTAGACACATTACGCATCCCGTAAACTGTTACCGCCACGCCGAATTGTTACTTCCCTCTACCCGCCTTGAATGCTTTCAAGCACCAATAAGGGGCCGCTGCGCATTTTTGCGCACCAAAAACGATCACGCCACGTCCGGGCCCTTCACCTGAATCACGATGAACGGCGAAACCACTACCGCCCAGATCTCTGGATCGCGGCTTTGCAGGTCCAGGGCTTGTTCGGCCGACACCGGCCCAACAGTGCCATCACTACGCCACTTGGCGAAGATCTCGCTGCGATTCTCGGCCATCGCCTCGGCAACGGTGATCAGGTCCAGGCTGGGATCGACCCAAATCAGGTCACCCTTGGCCCAGAAACGCTCCAGCGCTTTCCACTCGATGATTGCCGTCTCGCCAAGCAATTTGGCATAGAGGGTGCTTGTTTGATCAGTCATGGGTGGTATCCGCAAAAATCGGCCAATAAAAAAGGCCGGCATTTTTGCAGAAAAACCCGGTTTCAAATATGTAATTTGGTCGATTGACCCCGAAGTTGTGGGGTGGGGTCACAGATACAGGCAGTTTGATGGCGCCTTTCTGTATCTTTCTGTCGATCAAGCGACAACCCAGGAAACAGGCACTTTTCGACCGCTTTTCAAGCGCTCGAACAGCGCTCTACACTGTACCGGTACAGTTCCGGGACATGTTCCGGGGGAAGGTGGGCTTGCGCGTTGGCATGGCCACGCCGCAAATCCCGCCCGGTCTGTAGCCCTGGCCGCCAGGACTATAAGAATTACAACAGAATGAGTGGAGCACTATGATCAAGATTTCCAAGCTGTTCGCCGCAATGGTACTGGCCGGGGTAGCCAGCCATTCGTTTG
>NZ_BCBJ01000029.1:0-16565 GCF_001320605.1 Pseudomonas sp. NBRC 111133
GATACCATCAAGATCGGGATTGCAGGCCCTAAAACCGGCCCTGTGACCCAGTACGGCGACATGCAGTTCATCGGCGCCAAGCAAGCCATCAAGGATATCAACGCCGCGGGCGGCGTCGATGGCAAGATGCTCGAAGCCAAGGAATACGACGACGCTTGCGACCCTAAACAGGCCGTGGCAGTCGCCAACAAAGTGGTCAACGACGGCGTCAAGTTCGTCATCGGCCACCTGTGCTCCAGCTCCACCCAGCCAGCGTCCGACATCTATGAAGACGAAGGCGTGATCATGATCACCCCGGCCGCCACCTCGCCGGAAATCACCGCCCGTGGCTACAAGCTGATCTTCCGCACCATCGGCTTGGACAGCGCCCAGGGCCCGGCCGCCGGCAACTACATTGCCGACCACGTCAAACCGAAAGTGGTTGCAGTACTGCACGACAAGCAGCAGTACGGTGAAGGTATCGCCACCGCGGTCAAGCAAACCCTCGAAAGCAAGGGCACCAAGGTTGCCGTGTTCGAAGGTCTGAACGCCGGTGACAAGGACTTCTCCTCGATCATCCAGAAGCTCAAGCAGAACAACGTCGACTTCGTCTACTACGGCGGCTACCACCCAGAGCTGGGCCTGATCCTGCGCCAGGCGCAGGAAAAGGGCCTGAAAGCCAAGTTCATGGGCCCAGAGGGCGTGGGTAATGACTCGATCTCGCAGATCGCCCAGAACGCCTCCGAAGGCCTGCTGGTGACCCTGCCGAAGTCGTTCGATGCCGACCCGGAGAACAAGAAGATCGTCGACGCCATCAAGGCTGACGGCAAGGACCCAAGCGGCCCGTTCGTGTTCCCTGCCTACTCGGCTGTCGAGCTGATCGCCCAGGGCATCAAGGCCGCCAAGTCCGAAGACACCGACAAGGTGGCCGCCGCCATCCACGCCGGCTCCTTCAAGACCCCGACCGGCACCCTGTCGTACGACGAGAAGGGCGACCTGAAAGACTTCAAGTTCGTCGTCTACGAATGGCACTTCGGCAAGCCGAAGACCGAAGTCTCCCCTCAGTAACTGCGTGACTAATAGCTGACCGAATAAGCCCACTGTGCGAGCAGTGGGCTTTGTTTTACGAGGTTCATGGGCCCGATCCCCGCGATCCGGGGGCAGGCTCACCTGAAAATCTTAAAACCGTCACCCGCGGTTTCCTGGCCTACCCCCGCCAGCGAAATGCAAATCAGGTTTTTAGGAGCGCTGTAATGCCTGAGATCTACCATTTCTTCCAACAACTGGTTAATGGATTGACCATCGGCAGCACCTATGCCTTGATCGCCATCGGCTACACGATGGTGTACGGCATCATTGGCATGATCAACTTCGCCCACGGCGAGGTGTACATGATCGGTTCCTATGTGGCCTTCATCGCCTTGGCGGGCCTGGCCATGATGGGTATCCATTCGCTGCCTATCCTGATGACCGTCGCCTTCGTCGCGACGATCTTCGTCACCAGTGCCTATGGCTACAGTATCGAGCGCGTTGCCTACCGCCCCCTGCGCAACAGCAACCGTTTGATCCCGCTGATTTCCGCCATCGGCATGTCGATCTTCCTGCAGAACACCGTCTTGCTGTCGCAAGACTCCAAGGACAAGTCCATCCCCAACCTGATCCCCGGCAGTTTCTCCTTCGGGCCAGGTGGTGCTGAAGAAGTACTGATCAGCTACATGCAGGTCCTGGTGTTCGTGGTCACCCTGGTGGCCATGACCCTGCTTACCCTGTTCATCTCCCGTTCCCGCCTGGGCCGCGCCTGCCGCGCCTGCGCCGAGGACATCAAGATGGCCAACCTGCTGGGCATCAACACCAACAACATCATCGCCCTCACCTTCGTCATCGGTGCCGCCCTGGCCGCCGTGGCGGCCGTGCTGCTGAGCATGCAGTACGGGGTGATCAACCCCAACGCCGGTTTCTTGGTGGGCCTGAAAGCCTTCACTGCGGCGGTACTGGGTGGCATCGGCAGCATCCCGGGCGCCATGCTCGGCGGGCTGGTGCTGGGTGTGGCCGAAGCGTTCGGCGCCGACATCTTCGGCGACCAGTACAAGGACGTGGTGGCATTCGGCTTGTTGGTTCTTGTCCTGCTATTCCGGCCGACCGGCATCCTGGGCCGCCCGGAGGTTGAAAAAGTATGAACAGAAATCTCAAACAGGCGTTCTTCAGCGCCTTGCTGGTATGGGCCGTGGCCTTCCCGGTACTGGGCCTGAAACTGAGCATCGACGGCATCAGCCTGGTCGTGCACAGCCAGGGCTCGTTCACCATCAGCATCATTGCCGTGTGTTCGGTACTGATGTTCCTGCGCGTGCTGTTCGACAAGCAGTGGAGTGTGGTGATGGGCAGCCGTTCGGATCGCAAACTGATCCCGCCGGCCGTCAGCAACTACCTCACCCTGCCCAAGACCCAGCGCTATGTGATCATCGGTTTGATCGTTGCAGCACTGGTATGGCCGTTCTTCGGCTCGCGCGGTGCGGTCGACATTGCCACACTGATCCTGATCTACGTGTTGCTGGGCCTGGGCCTGAACATCGTGGTCGGCCTGGCGGGCCTGCTCGACCTGGGTTACGTGGGCTTCTACGCCGTCGGCGCCTACAGCTACGCCATGCTCTCGCATTATCTGGGCTGGAGCTTCTGGGTGTGCCTGCCGATCGCCGGCCTGATGGCCGCCACCTTCGGCTTCCTGCTTGGCTTCCCGGTGCTGCGCCTGCGTGGTGACTACCTGGCGATCGTGACCCTCGGCTTTGGTGAGATCATCCGCCTGTTCCTGCGTAACCTCACCGACTGGACCGGCGGCCCCAACGGCATCAGCAACATCCCCAAGCCGGAGTTCTTCGGCCTCACCTTCGAACGCCGCGCCGCCGAGGGCATGCAGACCTTCCACGAGTTCTTCGGGCTGGAATACAACTCGATCAACAAGGTGATCTTCCTGTACCTGGTGGCGCTGTTGCTGGCCCTGCTGGCGCTGTTCGTCATCAATCGCCTGCTGCGCATGCCGATCGGCCGCGCCTGGGAAGCCCTGCGTGAAGACGAGATTGCCTGCCGTGCGCTGGGTCTGAACCCGACCGTGATCAAGCTCTCGGCATTCACCCTGGGTGCCTGCTTCGCCGGTTTCGCCGGCAGCTTCTTCGCGGCGCGCCAAGGCCTGGTGACGCCGGAGTCGTTCACCTTCATCGAGTCGGCGATCATCCTCGCCATCGTCGTGCTCGGCGGCATGGGCTCACAACTGGGCGTGATCCTCGCGGCCATCGTGATGATCCTGCTGCCCGAGCTGATGCGTGAGTTCAGCGAATACCGGATGCTGATGTTCGGTGCGCTGATGGTGTTGATGATGATCTGGCGTCCGCAAGGCCTGCTGCCTATGCAACGTCCACACATGGAGCTGCGTCGATGAGCCGCGAAATTCTGCAAGTCAGCGGCCTGAGCATGCGCTTCGGCGGCTTGTTGGCGGTGAACGGCGTAGGCCTGACCGTCAAGGAAAAACAGGTGGTGGCGTTGATCGGCCCGAACGGCGCCGGCAAGACCACCGTGTTCAACTGCCTGACCGGCTTCTACAAGCCCAGCGGTGGCACCATCCTGCTCGATGGCCAGCCGATCCAGGGCTTGGCCGGCCACCAGATCGCCCGCAAGGGCGTGGTGCGGACCTTCCAGAACGTGCGCCTGTTCAAGGAAATGACTGCGCTGGAAAACCTGCTGATCGCCCAGCACCGTCACCTCAATACCAACTTCTTCGCCGGCCTGTTCAAGACCCCGAGCTTCCGCCGCAGCGAGAAAGAGGCCATGGAGCGCGCGCAGTACTGGCTGGAGAAGGTCAACCTGACCGAGTTTGCCAACCGTACTGCGGGCACCCTCGCCTACGGCCAGCAGCGCCGCCTGGAAATCGCCCGCTGCATGATGACCCAGCCGCGCATCATCATGCTCGACGAGCCGGCTGCGGGCCTGAACCCGAAAGAAACCGAAGACCTCAAGGCACTGATCGCCTACCTGCGTGAGTCGCACAACGTCACCGTGCTGCTGATCGAGCACGACATGAAGCTGGTGATGAGCATCTCCGACCACATCGTGGTGATCAACCAGGGCACCCCCCTGGCCCACGGCACGCCGGAAGAGATCCGCGACAACCCTGATGTGATCAAAGCCTACCTGGGGGAAGCGTAAATGCTGAAGTTCGAAAACGTTTCCACCTTCTACGGCAAGATCCAGGCGTTGCACAGCGTCAACGTGGAGATCAACCAGGGCGAGATCGTCACCCTGATCGGCGCCAACGGCGCTGGCAAGTCGACCTTGCTGATGACTCTGTGCGGCTCGCCGCAGGCGCACAGTGGCAGCATCAAGTACCTGGGCGAAGAACTGGTCGGCCAGCCGTCCTCGCACATCATGCGCAAGAGCATTGCCGTCGTGCCGGAAGGCCGCCGCGTGTTCGCCCGCCTGACCGTCGAAGAAAACCTGGCGATGGGAGGTTTCTTCACCGACAAGGGCGACTACCAGGAGCAGCTGGACAAGGTGCTGCAGCTGTTCCCGCGCCTGAAGGAACGCTACATCCAGCGTGGCGGCACCATGTCCGGTGGTGAACAGCAGATGCTCGCCATTGGCCGGGCACTGATGAGCAAGCCCAAGCTGCTGCTGCTCGACGAGCCGTCGCTGGGCCTGGCACCGATCATCATCCAGCAGATCTTCGACATCATTGAACAGCTGCGCCGTGATGGCGTGACGGTGTTCCTGGTGGAGCAGAATGCCAACCAGGCGCTGAAGATTGCTGACCGGGCGTATGTGCTGGAAAACGGCCGGGTGGTGATGCAGGGCACGGGTGAAGCATTGTTGACTGACCCGAAGGTGCGCGACGCGTACCTCGGCGGTTGATGGACAAGGGCCTTCGGGCCCTTTTCTCTGCCTGCCAGAAATGTATCGCCAGTGCGGGCCTCTTCGCGGGCAAGCCCGCTCCCACAGGTACTGCACAGGCTCTGAATACTATGCAGAACCTGTGGGAGCGGGCTTGCCCGCGAAGAGGCCCGCACTGGTAACCATTAACTTGAGATCCGTCGCCAGCCTGCGTAACGTGACCAGCTCTTTGAAAAAGATCGCCGGAGCCCGCCCCATGCGCCTCACCCCCACCCTGCTGCTCACCGCCCTGCTGCCCCTGTTCGCAGGCTGCCAACTGATGGCTAGCCCGCCAAGCGACCCGAACATCGGCACCACGCGCATGCAGGGCGAACTGCGTGCCGCCGGTGGCCAGTTGCTGTTCAAGCCATGCAGCGAAAACCGCACCTTCGTGATCAACGATGTCGGTGCGACTGGCATCCTGCAAGAGGCCGCCAACCTCGCCAAGGACGCCAACGACAAGCTGTTCGCCGACGTGCGCGGGCGCCTTACCGGGAGCAAGCAGGCCAACAATGATGGCCAGCTGGAAGTGCGCCGCCTGTACCGCCTGGAACCTTCAACCCGCGCTTGTGACGACCCCAACTTCAAGCAGCTGACCCTGCGCGCCAATGGCCACGAACCGGAGTGGGACATCAAGGCCAGTGGCAAGGGCATGGTGCTCAACCGCGTCGGCCAGGAGCCCCTGCCCCTACCCTTCCTGGAAGAAGAAGTACCCGGCGGCGGCCTGACCCTGACCAGCGAAGCCAACAACCAGCATGTGGAACTGTGGGTCGCACCGCAGCGCTGTGTAGACAACGCCACCGGTGCCATCCACCACCTGCGTGCCGAGTTGCGCATCGACGGCAAGACCCTGCAGGGCTGCGGTTACTACGGCGGCGCACGCGACAACTGATCGCCGGGCGCTTTTATCCTGCCAGTCAGGGCGGCGAACAGCTTATACTTGGCGGTTTGTGTAAAGCCGCCGGCCGCCCATGGCCGGGATACTGGACCCTGCCATGCTACGAATCACCGAACTGAAGCTGCCCCTGGACCATCCCGACGAAGCCCTGCGTGAAGCCATCGTCCAGCGCCTGGGCATCCGCGACGAGCAACTGCTCAGCTTCAACCTGTTCAAGCGCAGCTACGATGCGCGCAAGAAGAACAGCGAACTGCTGTTCATCTACACCATCGACCTGGAAGCCAGCAACGAAGCCGAATTGCTCAGCAAGTTCGCCGACGATCGCAACATCGGCCCGGCGCCGGACGTCACCTACAAGTTCGTCGGCCAGGCCCCGGCAGGCCTGCAGGAGCGCCCGATCGTGGTCGGTTTCGGCCCCTGCGGCATCTTCGCCGGCCTGCTGCTGGCACAGATGGGCTTCAAGCCGATCATCCTTGAACGTGGCAAGGAAGTACGCCAGCGCACCAAGGACACCTGGGGCTTGTGGCGCAAAAGCGTACTCAACCCCGAGTCCAATGTGCAGTTCGGCGAAGGCGGCGCCGGCACCTTCTCTGACGGCAAGCTGTACAGCCAGATCAAGGACCCGCAGCACCACGGCCGCAAAGTGCTGGAAGAGTTCGTCAAGGCCGGTGCGCCCGACGAGATCCTGTACATCAACAAACCACACATCGGTACCTTCCGCCTCACCGGCATGGTCGAGCAGATGCGTCAGGACATGATCGCCCTAGGTGCCGAAGTACGCTTCCAGCAGAAGGTGACCGACCTGTTGGTCGAAGACGGCCAGCTGACCGGCGTGGTGCTGGAGAGCGGCGAGCAGCTGCATTCGCGCCATGTGGTCCTGGCGCTGGGCCACAGCGCCCGCGACACCTTCCGCATGCTGCACGCCAAAGGCGTGTACATGGAAGCCAAGCCATTCTCGGTCGGTTTCCGTATCGAACACCCGCAAACGCTGATCGACAAGGCGCGCCTGGGCAAGTACGCCGGCCACCCGAAACTGGGCGCGGCCGACTACAAGCTGGTGTACCACGCCAAGAACGGCCGTTCGGTGTACAGCTTCTGCATGTGCCCGGGCGGCACCGTGGTTGCGGCTACCAGCGAGCCGGGCCGGGTGGTGACCAACGGCATGAGCCAGTACTCGCGGAACGAACGCAACGCCAACTCCGGCATCGTCGTCGGCATCGACCCGGAGCGAGACTACCCGGGTGGCCCGCTGGCCGGTATCGAGCTGCAAGAGCGCCTGGAAGCCCATGCTTATGTGATGGGGGGCAGCAACTACCAGGCGCCTGCGCAATTGGTAGGCGACTTTGTAGCGGGTCGGCCCTCGACCGCGCTGGGCAGTGTCGAGCCATCCTACAAGCCGGGCGTGACCCTGGGCGACCTTGCGCCGAGCCTGCCGGACTTCGCCATCGAGGCAATCCGTGAGGCATTGCCGGCATTCGACCGGCAGATCAAGGGTTACAACCTGCATGACGCGGTGTTGACCGGGATCGAGACACGTACCTCGTCGCCATTGCGGATTACCCGGGGTGAGGATTACCAGAGCCTGAACCTGAAAGGCCTGTTCCCGGCAGGTGAAGGGGCCGGCTACGCGGGCGGGATCCTGTCGGCGGGTGTCGATGGCATTCGCATTGCCGAGGCAGTGGCACGGGATATGCTCGGCCTTTGAATCTGAATGGCCTGTGAGAGCCTCTTCGCGGGCAAGCCCGCGAAGAGGCCAACTGCAAGCATCAAAAAACCCCGACTGGCATGCGCCAGGTCGGGGTTTTGTTTTACTGCGCTACGGTCAGTGCGAAACGCGGCTGGTACCGTCAACGGTCATGATGCGTACACGGTCGCCCACGCGGAAGATTTCGTTCTCCTGCACGGCCTGAACGTAGGCGCGCATGCTGCCATCGTCCTCACGTACGGTGATCTCGACGCCTTGGGTGCGCGTCAGGCCTTCCTCGGCAGCGGACCCGGCCAGGCCGCCGGCAACAGCACCGATAACAGCTGCCACGATACTGCCACGACCACCGCCTACGGCACTACCGGCAACGCCACCCACGATGGCGCCAGCGCCACCACCGATCGGGGTCTTGGTACCCTCGATCTTGACCGGGCGCAGGGATTCGATGGTGCCCATGCGCACGGTTTGCACGCGGCGGGCTTCGTCACGGGAGTAGCTATCACCGGTCAGGCTTGAGGCACAGCCCCCCAGCAGCAGCGACAGGGTGGTAAAAGTCGCCATCAGCAAAGCGGATTTACGCATAGGTAAAGTCTCCATAAGTCAGGTGCTCATTAGACGCTGCACATTGACGGCTGTCACGGTACAAACGTAATAAAATTGTTTTCATTCAGCCAGGGTACAGCCGCCGGGCTGTGTCGAAGGCCTTTCAAGTGAGACCAAGGATAGCCATGGATTACTTCATCGTCGTGGTCACCACCGTTGCAGGGCTGTATTTTCACGGGTGGTTGTATGTGCGCATGCGCCGCTGGATGGACCGTGACCTGGCGTTGTCATTGGCGGGGGCGGATGCGGGGAAGCGCGCGTATATGCTGCAGCGGCTGGAGCAAGCACGGCTGGAAAAGGTGGGGCGCAAACAGTTGCCAGGATGGTTGGAGCGGGAGGCTGCGGGGTATGTGGGGTAGCCTCCGGTCAAGTATTGGGGCCGCTTTGCGGCCCCAACGTTTTCAGGGTGCCAGACGCTCGCGCTGCCATTGCCCATCGACCAGCCGATAGTTCAGCCGGTCATGCAGGCGGCTCGCCCGGCCCTGCCAGAACTCGATGCGCTCAGGCAGCAAACGGTACCCCCCCCAATGCTCAGGGCAATGTGGCTGGGTGTCCGAGAAGCGCGCCTCAGTTGCCTTGACCAGCCCCTCCAGTTCTTCACGCCCGGCAATCACCCGGCTCTGCGGCGAAGCCCAGGCCCCCAGGCGGCTGCCCAGCGGGCGCACCTGGTAGTAGTCGTCCGACTCCTTGGCCGTGACCTTTTCCACCCGCCCCTCAATGCGCACCTGGCGCTCCAGCGCCGGCCAGAAGAAGGTCATGGCTGCAAAGGGGTTGGCTTGCAGCTGCTGGCCCTTGGCGCTGTCGTAGTTGGTGAAGAAGGTAAAGCCACGCGTGTCGAGCCCCTTCAGCAGCAGCACACGGCAATGCGGGCGGCCTTCGCCGTCGACAGTGGCCAGGGTCATGGCGTTGGCTTCCACCGGTACCTGCTCGGTTTTCACCGCATCGGCAAACCACTGGTGAAACAGGGCGAACGGCTCCCCCGGAGCCTGGGCTTCGGCCAGGCCATCACGGGTATAGTCGCGGCGCATATCGGCCAGGGATTGGGTCATTGCTGCGTTCCTTGACGATCAGTTGGTCTTCGCAGGGCTGTTGGCAGCTACTTTCTTGTCAGTGGTAGCTTTCTTGGCGGCTGGCTTGGCCGGCGCGGCTTTTTTCTTAGCGGTGGTCTTGGCTGGAGCCTTGGCCTTGGCTGCTGTATTTTTCGCCACTGGCTTCTTCGCGGCTGGCTTGCTGTCGGCGGCCTTGGCAGCCGGTGCCTTGGCATCCTGAACCGCAACCATCGAAGCCGGCGCAGGTGCCGGGCCGGCCTGCTGATATTTGGCCAGCAGTGCGACCATGGTGTTCTGCGGGGTCAGCAACATCTCAACGCGGCGGTTCAGGGAACGGCCTTCGGCGCTGTCGTTGGCGGCACGTGGCATCACCGAGCCCATGCCCTTGAGGGTCAGGCGGTCACGCTGCAGGCCGCTGAGGCGGAAAATGGCCGATACCGACGCGGCGCGCTCCAAGCTGAGCTTCTGGTTGGCAGCTGCAACACCGCTGCTGTCGGCGTGGCCGAGCACCAGCACGGCAGTTTTCGGGTCACCCTCGACGGCCTTGGCCACTCGGGTGATCGGGCCGAGTGTCATGGGCAGCAGCATGTTCGGGCGGTCAGGGTTGTACGAGCTGTCTACCGGCAGAGTTACCGCCAACACATTGTCGCGACGCTCCAGCTCCAGCTTGCTGTCCTTGATGGCTTCGCGCAGCTTGGGCTCGTACTCGTCCAGCCAGGCCTGAGTGGCCTTCTGGTCGATCTTCGGCACCACAGGCCCTTTGGCTTGCTTGTCATCACCACCGAACGGCCACCACCAGCGGCTGGCGCTTTCAGACTTGGCATCGGCTTTGGCCACGTTCTCAGTGACGGCTGCCTTCACTTCCTGCTCGGAGACCTTGTCCGAACCGAAAGGCCACCAGCTGGAGCCACCTGCCTTGGAGCCTTCCGGGGAGTGGCTGGCACAGCCGGTAACGGCGGTCAGGCACAGGGCGAGTGCTAAGGTTTTATGTGAAGACATCAGCGATACACCATGAAATTAAAAGAAATTTTGCCCAAACACAAAGGGCGTTGGCATTGAGGATAGTCAAAGGGCTGGGGCAATACCCGCATTACCCGATCAAAGGCAACTGGCAAGGACACGCACCAGCTTCTGGGCTCGTGGGTCCATCAGCACATAAGGGCCGAGGGTATTGACCACGAAGCCGAACGCCACATCGTGCTCCGGGTCGGCAAAACCGACCGAGCCACCGGCACCGGGGTGGCCAAAGGCACGTGCGCCGAGGCCGAAGGTGGCATTGGCCACATCGGGCTGGTCGAGCATACAGCCGAGGCCGAAACGGGTCTGGGTGAGCAAGGTACGGTCCTGGCCCAGGCTGTGTTCACGGGTCAGTTCATCGAGCAGTTCGGACTCGAGCAGGCTGCCGTCCAGCAGCCCGGCATAGAAACCCGCCAGGCTGCGTGCATTGCCATGGCCATTGGCCGCCGGCTGCTGCATGCGCCGCCATTCCGGCTTGTTGGTGCTGGTCAGGATGGCTGGCGGGTTGGTGAAGGCGCGGGTCGACAACGCCTCGGGCTCACGCATGGTCACCTGCAACAGGCGCTGCGCGGCGGCATCCCCGGGGTTGCCCTTGCCACGGGCGATATGCGCCACGCGGTGGAACGCTTCATCTGCCAGGCCAACATGGAAGTCCAGCCCAAGCGGGCGGGCGGTGCGGGCCACGATCGAGTCGCCAGGACCACGGCCATCGGCACGACGGATCAGTTCGCCGATCAGCCAGCCGTAGGTGATGGCGGCATAGCCGTGTTCCGTACCTGGAGCCCACCAAGGTGTCTCGGCGGCCAGGGCATCCACCATGGTCTGCCAGTCATACAGGGCTTCGGCTGGCAGCAGTTCACGGATGGCAGGCAGGCCGGCACGGTGGCTAAGCAGTTGGCGCAGGGTGATCGACTGTTTACCCGCTTGGGCAAACTCGGGCCAGTAGTTGGCCACTGGCGCATCGAGGGCCAACTTGCCCTCGCCCACCAGTTGCAGGGCAGTGACGGCGGTGAAGGTCTTGGTACAGGAAAACAGGTTGGCGATGGTGTCGCTGTGCCAAGCCTGTTGCCCGTCCTTGTCGGCGCTGCCGGCCCATAGGTCGATGACGGTTTCACCACCCACCTGGATGCACAGCGCGGCGCCACGCTCCTGGGGATCATCGAACAGCGCGGCAAAGGCTTCGCGCACGGCTTCGAACTTCAGCTCATAGTGACCCTGGATCTGCACCCGCTGTACCCCGTACGACCATGTTCAAAAAAGGTGTGCATTGTTTCAGTAGTTGGGTGTTTTGCAAACTGGCTTGGGCCAAATGGTCGCGACGAACGGTAACCTGCACTCAAGGCGCCGGCTTTTCCAGCTGGGTACGCAGTTGGCTCACGGCCTGCAGGTTGCTCTTGCGCACAGCGTCGACAAACCCTGGGTAGGGCATATCCGTAATCGCGACCAATCCCAGGTGCCCATTCTCGCCGTCGAGCAGGCGGCCGCTAGCTGGCTGATCGAGGTACTGGAACCAGTGGACACCCACGATCATCGGCTGCGCCAGGGCCGCCTTGAGGAAGTTGCCATAGGCCGGGCCACGGTCCTCTTCCCGCGCCACCTCCAGCGGCCCTGGCCAGAACGGCCCGCGATCGCGCGAACCGAACTGGAACTCGGACACCAGCACCGGCTTGTCGAGCTCGGCCAGGCGGGCGAAGTCGTAGCCGTCCTGCGGCTTGAGGGTATAGAAGTTGAAGCTGAGCACATCGCAGAATTCGGCACAGGCCTTGACCGCCTCCGGCGTGCTGACCGCATAGCGGCCACCCAGCAGCAGGTGATTGGGGGCATGCCATTTCAACGAGTCGGCAATGGTCTTGAAGTAAGTCTCGGCGAACACCTGCTGGAAGTGCTGGTAGTCGCGCTCGATTTCCGGGTATTGCGGGTTGGGTAGCGGTGCCTCGAAGCCCGGGTCTTCCATCAGCTCCCAGGCGGTCAGTTCGATGCCCCAGGCCTTGGACAGCCCCTCCTGGTTACGGTACTTGTCGCGCAACTGCTTGAGGAAGGCGCGTTTGGCCGGTACGTCGGTGGTCAGGCGCAAGGTGCCATAGGCCAGGCCATAGCGGGCTTTGGGGTCGTTACCGGGGGCAGCCCACGCCAACTCGTTGTCGGCAAAGTAGCCGATCAGCCAAGGGTCGTCGCGGTGATCGCGGGCGGCAATGGCCACGGCGCGCTCTGTAGCCATGGCAAAACGTGGGTCGAACGGGTCGGGCATACTGCCCCACCAGTCCATGCCGGTGCTGATGCTGGCGTAGTCTCCCACGATCGACAGCGGCAAGGTGTAGGGCATCCGCTTGGCCTGGCCCAGGGCAGGCTCGCTCCAGTTGCCGATCGTGTTGAACCCCCAGGCCTGCAATCGGTCGAGCGCATGCGCCTGCCAGCGGGCAGCATCCAGTACCAGCGGCGGGCAGTTGGCTGGCTGCCCTTCCAGGGCCTGTGGGCAGGGTTTACCGTAGGTACGCTGCAGGTTGGCAGCATAGAAGTCGAACCAGCGCCCTTGCTTGAAATTGCGCCCTTGCGACGAGGCATTGCCATCGTCGTTGTTGCCTTCGCCATAGAATGCCGCCAATGCCTCGCCCTCACCCGGCAATGCCTTGAACATGCCTTCACGGCCGGCGACGTAAGTACGCCCGCCGTCTGCAGCTATCGCATTTACCCCCAGGGAGTAGAACGGGTGCCCCTCGGGCGTTACCAGGTACCAGCGGCCATCACGCTTTTCGGTACGGAAAAACCCTTTGGCCTCGAACGCCGGCCCGGCAACAAGCCCGCCGTAGCTGTCCAGTTGCTGCTTGTCACGCTCAGCCAGCCAGCCCTTGAGCTGTTGCTGCTCGCGCTTATCGGCCGCCTTGAGTTGATCGTCATTGGCGACCTTCTCTGGCCAGCTGGCGCGGGTGGACTGGCCGTAGGCATCGATCAACTCGTGGTAAGCCGCCTGGTAGGCCTGGTCGTCATCCTGGATGCCCACCCGTTCGATCAGCAGGTTCTGCGCCACCTTGGGGTTGGAGATGCTCAGGCTGACCGAGGTCACCTGCTTGAGGTCAACCGCGCCAGCGCTGCTGGTCAGTAGCAGCCGCTGGCCGCCATGGTTCCAGGGCATGGGAGGGCCGGCGCGCATGCCCTGGCTCAACGGCGAGCTGGCCGTCAGTGGCACCATCACCGTTTGCGCAGGGCCGGCCGGCAGGTCGATGCGGCTGGTCAAGGTGCGGCCATCGCTGCCTTGCACCGTAACATCAACAGTCAGTGCCCAGTCCATGGCACTTTGCAGGCGCAAGGTGAGGAACTGCCCGGCCGACCAGTCCCACACCCCGCCTTGCGGGCTCAGACGCAAGGTCGGTCGCGGGGCCGGGTTGAACACCACACGGCGCAGCACCTCGCCCTCGGCCGTTTGCTCCGCGTTGTACTGCGGCATGCCTGCATCTTCGGTCGCCACGTTGACCACCGAGGCCGGGCGCACGAAGCTGAACAGCGTCTGTTGCCCGGCCAGCAAGGGCGAGCTGAACAACAGGGCGAAAACGGCGGGCAGGGTACGGCGGACCATAAGGCTGGGGCTCTCCTTCAGGGCCGTCATGGCCCAAGACTGAGTAATGGACAACGCGCCGGAGCAAGTGCTCCGGCGGTCAGGAAATCTCCCGCCGGAACGGCGGCAGCGCATTGAGAATAGCCTTGCCGTAGCGCTGGGTGACCAGGCGCCGGTCGAGCAAGGTGATGACGCCGCGATCCTGCTCGGTACGCAGCAGGCGGCCGCAGGCCTGGATCAACTTCAACGAGGCGTCGGGCACGGCAATTTCCATGAACGGGTTACCACCACGAGCCTCGATCCACTCCGACAAAGCGGCTTCCACCGGATCGTCGGGCACGGAGAAAGGTATTTTGGCGATGACCACATGCTCGCAGTACGCACCTGGCAGGTCGACACCTTCGGCAAAGCTGGCCAGGCCGAACAACACGCTGTGCTGGCCATCATCGACCCGCGCCTTGTGCTTGTTCAGGGTTTCCTGCTTGGAGAGGTTGCCCTGGATCAGCACCAGCTTGCGCCAATCACGATCCAGGCCGTCGAACACATCCTGCATTTGCTTGCGTGACGAGAACAGCACCAGCGCGCCACGGGCATCCTCGACGATGTTTGGCAGTTCACGGATGATCGCCGCCGTATGCGCCGCCGCATCGCGGGGGTCGGCCTGCAGGTCGGGAACCCGCAGCAGGCCGGCATCACCATGCACGAACGGGCTGGGCACCACGCAGGTGACGGCATCGCGCGGCAACCCCGAGCGCATGCGGAAACGGTCGAACTTGCCCAGCGCGGTCAACGTCGCCGACGTGACCAGTGCACCGTGAGCAACACTCCACAGGCTACGGCGGAGCATTTCGGCGGCGAGGATGGGGCTGGCGTTAACTTCGATGTCGAACAGTGCGCCACTCTCGGCCAGCGTCAGCCAGCGAGCCATGGGCGGGCTGTCTTCCGGGTCCTCGGCGGTAAAGGCCGTCCACAGTTCCCAGTTGCCTTGGGCACGGGTGACCAGGCTGCCAAACAGCGGATACCACTCTTCGGCCTGATGGCTGGCGATGCCGATATTGACCTCGCCGTCCATGCCCTCCTTGAGCAGGTCGGCCAGGCGGGTGAACAGGTCGTTGAGACGGGCAAAGCCCTTTTTCAGTTCGATGCCCACTTCGCGGATCTGCTCTGGCACCACACCGCCCTCGAAGCGGTAACGCGGGCGTTCGCGGCCTTCGGTATCCTCGCTGGGGCGGAAGTCTGCCACCTGCTCGCACAGGGTGAACATGAACTGCTGTTGGGTGCGCACTTCCCGCGCCAGCTCCGGCACCTGCTCGATGTACTTGCCAAGGTCACCGGGCAGCGGGTGCTGAGCCAACAGTTTGGTCAGGTTCTTGGCGGTCTGTTCCAGCCAGTCGGCGGTGGAGCGCAGGCGCGAATAATGGGCGAAATGACCGATGGCCTTGTCTGGCAGGTGATGGCCTTCGTCGAAGACGTACAGGGTATCGCGCGGGTCGGGCAACACCGCGCCACCGCCCAGGGCCAGGTCGGCCAGCACCATGTCGTGGTTGGTGACGATCACATCGACCTTGCCCATGCCTTCGCGGGCCTTGTAGAACACGCACTGCTGGAAGTTCGGGCAGTGGCGGCCTGTGCACTGGCTGTGGTCGGTGGTCAGCCGTGCCCAGTCCTGGTCTTCCAGGGCCTCGGGCCAGCTGTCACGGTCACCGTCCCAGCGGTTGCCAGCGAGCTTCTCGATCATGCTGTTGAACAGCTTCTGGCTGCGCTCGTCGACTTCGATGCGGAAGCCTTCTTCCTCGAACAGCTGGGCGGTGGCCGACTGGGCATGGCCTTCCTGCAGCAGGATGTCGAGCTTGGACAGGCACAGGTAGCGGCCACGGCCTTTGGCCAGGGCGAAGCTGAAGTTGAGCCCGCTGTTGCGCATCAGGTCGGGCAGATCCTTGAAAACGATCTGCTCCTGCAGGGCCACGGTCGCGGTGGCGATCACCAGGCGCTTGCCGGCGGCCTTGGCGGCCGGGATGGCTGCCAGGCTGTAGGCCACGGTCTTGCCGGTACCGGTGCCCGCCTCGACTGCCACCACGGCAGGCTCGCCGGCACGGCGGCCTTCATCGTCGCAGGCGATGTCGCCAAGCACCTTGGCCACTTCGGCGATCATCAGGCGCTGGCCATAGCGCGGCTTGAGGCTCTTGGCTTCGAGAAAACGCGAATAGGCGCCCTGGATGGTGGCTTTGAGTTCGTTGCTGATCATGGTCTGCAGGCGCCCGAAGGGCTGGATATATTTTCAGTGTTTCACACGGGGCGGCTATCATACCCCGCTATTGCCCATTATGCCGCATGGAGATCCGGATGCTTGCCTTTGCCCTGCCCTACACACTGCATGTTCTGGCTGCCCTGGTATGGGTCGGCGGCATGTTCTTCGCCTGGCTAGTGCTGCGCCCGGCAACGGTTGCAGCCCTTGAAGGGCCTGCGCGCCTGCGCCTGTGGGTGGAAGTTTTCCGACGCTTCTTCGGCTGGGTCTGGCTGGCCGTGGCGATCTTGGCGATAAGTGGTATCGGCATGTTGCACATGCGCTTCAGCGGCTTGGAGACTGCGCCCAAGTACGTGCAGGTGATGATCGGCGGTGGGATCGCCATGTTTGCCCTGTTCATGCGTATTCAGGCGTTGCTGTTGCCCGAGCTGAAGACGGCGGTGCAAGCCGAGGACTGGCCGACGGGTGCGGCAGTACTCGGGCGGATTCGGCGGATCGTGGGGATCAACCTTATACTGGGGCTGGCTGTGGTTGCAGTGGCCAGTTCGCGCCTGATGATCTGACAGCTGATTTGTGCGGTGGGGCATAGATCGAGCGCCGCCCGC
>NZ_BCBJ01000030.1:0-136626 GCF_001320605.1 Pseudomonas sp. NBRC 111133
GCGGCGCTCGATCGCATAGGCGCTGCAAACGCCCCGGCGAGCACTTCGCGGCCGAGAGGCATCTCAAAAAGGTTCACAAGCGCTGCAGGATCAACTCACCCGCGGCCCCCGCCAACCCTGGCTGGCCCGGCTGCCCCGGCCGGCCATTGGCCCCGGCGTCGGTGCTGTACACAAGGCAACCTTTACTCGCTCCGCCTTTACCCGCCTTGCCTGCCGCCCCGGCCTTGCCCGGTGCGCCGCCATCCAGGCGCACCACAATGTGCTCCTGCGGGAACCCTTGCGGCAGGCTCAGACGAATGCGCCCACCCGGGGCACCATCGTGCCCGTTGCCGCCATTATCGCCATTGGCACCGCGACTGGCCTGGCCCCATGTGCAACCACCTGCCTGGCCATTGGCACCATCAAGCCCCACGTACCCCGGCGCACCGGCGCCGCCACGGGCATCGATCGCCACCCGCTCGGCATCCAGCTCAGCCAGTTTCAGGTCCAGACTGCGGCCCGAGCGGGCTGGCCGCTGGTAGCTACCGGCGGCCCCTGGAGCACTGAACTCACTGCCTTCGCCCAACCTGGCGCTGCGCGCCTCGATCAGCAACGGGCTATCGGAAGGTGCAATGGCGATACGCGCATCACGCCCCAGTTCCAGCTGATCGACCTTCAATTGCGCAAGCGAAGCAGGCAGCAGCAGGGTTGCCGAATCAGCGACACGCAAGTGCGTGAAGTGCACGCTGGCCGATTTGTCGGGCAGGCGCAGCATGGAATTGGCGGCGACTTCCAGGCTTTCTGCCTGAGCCAGGGGAGTGGCCAACATGGCCAGCAACATCAGATTACGCATTTCGAGGCGCCTCCTGCGCACGGGGAATGGACATGACATGGAAGATACCCGTCAACAGGATCTGCAATCGGTCGAACCAGCGGTGGCTGCGCCCACGCAGGCTGCCATTGAAGAACAGTACTTCGAGCAGGTGCAGGCCGAGCAGGAAGATACCAGCGGCATTGATCAGCAGATTGAAGGGCAAAGGTTGTGGCAACAGCTGATTGAACAACACCACACCCCAGAAAGCGACCGTCAGGACCTTGCCCAGGCCCAGGATGAACTTCATACCCCGCCCCTATCAATTGTTGTTATGTCGAGACGGCCCGATCGAGCGGGCCGTGCGCCCCACATTAACTGCAATGCCAAGGCAGGCGCCAGCACCGCTCAGTTGAGGTGCAGCTCCACCCGTCGGTTGCGCGCGCGGCCTTCCTCGGTTTCGTTGTCGGTGACCGGCTCGCTTTCCCCACGCCCCTGGCTGGTGACCTTGCCGGGCTCCAGGCCCTGGCTGATAAGGTACTCAGCAACACTGCTGGCACGGCGCTCGGAAAGCGCCTGATTGTAGGTGTCGGAGCCCACGCTGTCGGTGTGCCCGATCACCGCGACCTTGGCTACCGTCGGTGAGTTGAGCTTCGCCACCAGGCCTTGCAGCCGTTGCTGGGCCGCCGGGGTCAGGTCGGCGGAATCGAAGGCGAACATCACCGCGCCGTTGTCATCCAGGATGATGACTTCAGGTGCCGGTTCGGGTGCGGTAGCAGGGGGGGCTGCCGGATACACCTTCAACGGGCAACCCATGTGGTCGACCGCCGTGTTGGCTGGGGTGTCGGGGCAACGATCGCGGCGGTCGAAAACACCATCGCCATCTTCGTCACCGTCCTGGGCATAGCAGATCAGCCCCCCGGTAATGGCGCCCAGGGCGCCGCCACCTGCGGCCCAGGCAGAACTTTCGATAGCGCCCAGGCCGCCACCGACCAGGCCGCCCAACAGGCTGCAGATGGGCCAGGTCCTTTGGTTGAGGGGCGCGCTGCCATCGCTATGGGTAGCGCAGCCCGCGAGCAGGCTGGCAGCCACCAACAGCGGCAATGCCGCCTTCGACGTCACACTCATGCTGAATGCTCCTGTGTCATTGGCCACAAACGGCTGACCGGCATCAACACGCGCCCGTGCCACCGCTCAAGGCACGGGCGCATGCCGTGTTACCGCTGGATCTTGATCTCGGTACGACGGTTCATGGCACGCCCTTCGGCCGTGGCATTGTCAGCCACCGGTTGGGTTTCACCGGCACCGACCACCGAAACGAAGCTGCTGCGCGGTACGCCGCTCTCGACCAGGTAATCGGTCACCGAGTGGGCACGACGTTCGGACAGTTTCTGGTTGTAGCTGTCGGAACCGACGCTGTCGGTGTGGCCGCTGACACTCAGGCGGGCGGATGGCGCTTCCTGTTTGAGGCGCGTGGCAATGGTGTTGAGGCGCTCTTTGTCGCGGGCGGTCAGCTTCGCAGAGTCGAATTCGAAGTGCACATCGCGGATGACGATGACCTCTTCTTTCTGCACCACCACTTCCTCGACCACGGCTGCCGGCTCAGGCGGGCACCCGTTGGCATCGACCTGCACCCCACGCGGGGTGCCAGGGCACTTGTCACGGCTGTCCGGCACGCCGTCGCCATCCTCGTCGCCATCTCCATGGGCCCAGCAGTAACCCGCCGCCAGGCCACCGCCCAGCAACGCGCCCCAGCCAGCCCAGCTGGAACTTTCAATAGCGCCCAAGGCGGCGCCGCCTACACCCCCGACGGCGGCACATTTCGGCCAGTCGGTTTTTTGCAAACCTGCACAACCAGTCAACACACTGGTGAGCAGTACCAGGGGTATCGCTGTGCGTACTATGCTCATTTCATTGCTTCTCCTAGGGGGAATCGGCATAAGGCCGATCTCTGGGAGTAAAGACCGCGCATTCCAACCCTGCCAGCAATAAGCCACGTCGCGGTCACATGCCTCTTTGACCGCAGGCTGCGGCCCGCTAGTCTTGGACGACTTGAACGAGGATTGGCAATGACCGAAGGTTTCTCCCAACGTACGCCGCAGCAGGCTTTGGCAGCCCTGCTGGAGCGCTTCACCCCGCAACGCCTGCTGCTGGTGGGCACACGCTTCCCAGCGCTCGACGCCTTCGCCGCGGCACACCCGCAGGTGAGCATCGCCACGGCGGCCCCTGGCCCGCTTCCGGCCGAACTTGCGGCCCAGCGTTTTGACTTGGCGGTGCTGGTGGACTGCCTGGAGCACCTGCCCAAACGCACGGGCCTGGAACTGCTCGGCGGCATCCGCAACCTCAATGCCAGCCGGGTTGCCGTGCTGGCCGACCTGGCCGCCTGCGGCTGGCAAGACACCGACTTTTTCGCCCTGGCCCTGTCGGCCAGCGAGAAATTCTGCCGTGACCAACAGGTATTGAGCCTGTTCACCTATGATCTACATGACTACAAGCAGGTCCCGGACTGGCTCAACGCCAGGTTCTGGGCCAACCCTGAAAACTTCGGCAAGTACTGGTGGTGATGATGAGTGTCTCGGTCTGCCCTTGTGGCAGTGGCAACCTGCTTGATGCCTGCTGTGGGCATTACCATGCCGGCACCCCGGCACCCGATGCCCAGGCGCTGATGCGCTCACGCTACAGTGCCTACGTGCTGGGCCTGGTCGACTACCTGGTGGCCACCACTTTGCCCGCGCAACAAGCCGACCTGGACCGTGCCGCCATGGCCGCCTGGAGCGCCCAGAGCACCTGGCTGGGCCTGGAGGTAGAAAGCGCTGAAGTACTCGGCGGCCAACCGGAACACGGCTTTGTCACCTTCACCGCACGCTGGCACGACCAGGAGGGCGACCACCAGCAGCGTGAACGCTCGGCGTTCGTCCAGCATGCCGGGCGCTGGTACTTCATCGACCCTACGGTCGGGTTGAAGGCCGGGCGCAACGACCCCTGCCCCTGCGCCAGCGGGCAGAAGTTCAAGAAATGCTGCGCCAGTTACGTCGGGAGCTGAACATGAACGCCCGCGCCCGTCTGCTGCTGCTCGGTACACTGATGGCATGGCTGGCGGGCTGCAGCAGTTGGGGCGGTGAAGACTGGCGCGAACCCGAGGTGCGCCTGGTCGAAGTCGAAACGGTCAAGGCCAGGTTGCTGGAACAGGAGTTCGTGCTGCACCTGCAAGTCGACAACCCCAATGACAGCCGTCTGTTCATCCGCAACCTGTCGTATGCCGTGCGCCTGAACGACCTGCTGCTGGTGCAGGATGAAACCAGCGTATGGCGCAGCGTGGGCGGGCATGCCCAGCGTACCTTCAAGATCACCGCGCGTACCAACCTATGGCAGCACCTCAAGCCGCTGGCCAAGCTGCTCAGAAGCAAGCAACCGCTGCACTACACCCTGCAGGGCGAACTAGCGACCGGGCTGCTTATCCAGCGGGACCTGCACTTATCGCGCAGTGGTGAGATAATCCCCGGCGATAACATCCCGGAGTAACCCTGCAATGTCCCAGCAACCCCACGTTCATGGCCCTGACTGCAACCACGACCATGATCACCACCATGACCATGGCCATGTTCACGGCCCGCACTGCAACCACGGCCACCAGGAGCCGGTACGTAACGCCCTGAAGGACGTTGGCCGTAACGACCCGTGCCCATGCGGTAGCGAGAAGAAGTTCAAGAAGTGCCACGGCGCCTGATCTGACGTTGCCCCCTGCTGAGGGCCTTGGCCTATGCGGCCTTGCGCCGGGTCGCCCCCAGCAGGTCCTGGTACCACAGGCCGGCGTCATAGGCGATGGTCACCACAGTGGTCCCGGCATACCGCGGATGCTGGGCCATGCGCTGAGCAACAGCCAGGCAGGCGGCAGCGGTATTGCCCACGAAAATGCCACTTTGCATGTAGAACCAGCGCTGCGCAGCCAGCATCTCTGCGTGTTGTACCTGGGCCCGCTCGTCCACCAGCGACCAGTCCATGAAGGGCGGGCAAACCCCCACCGCCATGCCTTCGAAGCGATGGTCGGCAAACACACCTGTCCTTGAGTCACACCCACAGGGGTCGACCAACACCGTCGACACCTCGAAACCGTGATCTTTCAGCCCCAGCGTAATGCCCGTGAAGCTTGCACCCGTACCCGCACAGCCAACAAACAGGACTTCCCGCCCTGCCCCAGCGTTGGTCAGTTGCACGGCCAGCTCGCTGGCCGTCTGGTAACGGTGGGCCTCGATACCCACCGGGTTGTTGAACTGGTCGGTGTAGAAGTATGACTTGCCCAACGCGACCTGGTTATCCAGGTGGTGCATGACCACATCCTTGGGGGTGGCACCGGCCATCAGCATTTCCTTGCCGATCAGCCGGGCACCGAAACACTCGAGCAGATCCCGCTTGGTCTGGCTGAAGCTCAGCCCGACCGCCAGCTCCACCGCGACCTGGTACTTGTGACAGGCCGCCAGCAAGCCGAAGCCGAAACTGCCACCGGTTTTCTCGATGACGGTTGTCACACCGGGAATGATGTCGCCGTTGCTTACGGCATGCTCGACGATGCGCCGGGCCGCCCGGTATTTGTGGCTTCCCCCCGGGTTGTTCATTTCCAGCTTGGTGTAGATGCGATCGCTGACACTGATGAGCTCGCTCATTTGCGGCTACCTTCCATTGAAGTATGCAGGCAGGCCTTGTTCTGCAGCAGGCCGGCAGTGGCAACCAGCAGCCCGATGCACAGGGCCATGCAGATGGCGTTGGTGCCATCCCAGCCGACCGTGCTCAGCAACAGCGAAGGGCTGAACGCGCCGAGGGTGGCGAAGATGGCAATGGCCAGGTCGTTCTTGCCCTGCATCTGCATCGCTGCCGGGCTGTTCTGCAGCGACTGGGCCAGCAAGGCGCCGCCGCCTACATACGTCAGGTTCCAACCCAGCCCGAGGGCAATCAGTGCCAGGGTCATCATGGCGTAGCTGTGCGACCAGATATTCAGGGCCGAGCAGCCGATCAGCAGGGCCAGGCCCGCGCAAATGGTGGTCCTGATACCCAACCGCTGGATGATCGCACCGGTGAAGAACGACGGAGCAAACATGGCAATCACATGCCACTGGATCGCCAGGCGTACGTCCGAGAAGTCCTCGTGCATGTGCTTCATGTGCATCGAGGCCTGGATCATCAGCAGGTTCATGATCCCGTAGCTCAGTGCAGCAACGCCCATTGCTACCACCACACTCGGGCTTAACGGCTCGGTGCGTGGGCGGGCCGACTGGGCGGCGCCGTTGACCGTGGTGGTCACACCGCCATCGTCTGGCAGGCAAAGGGCAATCAGCAGTGACAGCAGCGCCAGGCCGACAAACGCGGCATAACAGAGCGAAAACAGTGGATAGCCGCCCACATCTCGCAGCCACTCGGTAAGCGTCGGCCCGACCACCGCGGCGATGACGCCCCCCGCCACAACCAGGGAAAGGGCTTTGGGTTTCAGGGCCTGAGACAGATTGTCGGTGGCCGCGAAGCGGTTGAAGTTGGCGAAGGCGATATACACACCCAACGCAGAATGGCTAAGGACCAGGGTTGCAAAATGCTGGTGCTCCACAGCCAGAAAGCCGCTGACGCCCGACAATGCCAAAGGAATCGCGCCCAGCATGAAAGCCTTCTTGCGGCCGATGCGGCTCATCAGCCTGGAGACCGGGTAGGTTGCCAGCATCAGGCTCAGAAACTGAAACCCGTACGGCACCGTGGACCACGCGGCATCAGGCGCCAGCGCCGCGCCGACAATGGCGGCCATGGTCACGGACATGACCGCGGTGGTCAGGTTGATCGACTGTGCGGTGAAATAGAGGTACGTGCGCCGCGGTAACGTGCTGTTCATAGTGCGTGCCCGTGGTAGGTGGACAGGTCGATTTCGGCATCGGGGAACGCGCAGATCAGCCGTTCCTTACCTTTGCCCAGGCGTTTGCGCCTGACGCTCAGGCGCCCGATACGCCCTGGTGAATCGAGGTGTGTGCCACCGCACGGAATTTCGATGCCGTTGTAGGTCCACAAACGTGCGTCTTCCAGGCCCTCGACCGCGTAGTGCTCGATGGGTGCATCGCAGCCGATCAGTTCGTTGGCCCGCCGCTCTATTTCATCCACCTCTTCGGCCGTGAAAGCGTCCTCGACCAGGAAGTCGAAACGTGCCGAATCCTCTTTGATGTGGCAGCCGATGGTCCATTGCTGCAGCTCTTCACGCAGCCCGATAGCAGCGGCATACAGAAAGTGACTGGCACTGTGAGACAGCGTCAGCCGTTCGCGCCGTTCGATATCGATGGTGATGCGGGCCGGCATGCCTGGCGTGACGTCATCCAGCAAGTGCAGGTCATCAGGGTGCAGGCTGTGAATAATGATGCCGCCCAGTTTCCCGCCCTTGAAACCTTCGAGGCGAATCGGGCTGCCATACAGTTTTTTCACCCAGACAAACCGCACAGTTCCCACCGGTAATTCAATGGTGCCGAAGTCCGCTTCCTGGCCGCCACCTTCCGGGTAAGCCACGGTACTCTGCAATTCAATGCCATCACTGTGCACGCGTGCTACTTGCGTATCAACGCCGGCCAGGTACTGGTCTTTGTAATACAGCTTTTCGGTATTGCGTAACACTTCATAGTTCAGAGCGCTCATGATTCCAGTACCACCTGCAATGATGTTTTAACCTGTACCCGGGCAGCAGCGGGAACATCTTTGGTAATAATGCAGCCCGGCCCGATAAATGCGCCGTCACCCACATGGATAGCGCCCAGCACACTGGCGAACGCGCCGATTTGTACCCGGTTGCCCAAGGTCGGGTGCCTGGGGCTTGAAGGGTTGCCGCTGATACCACGGGCGCCCAGGGTGACGCCGCCCAGCACGTAGCAATCGTCACCAATGGTCGAGGTTTCGCCTATGACGGTGCCCATGCCGTGATCGATGATGAAGCGCGCGCCAATACGGCTGCGGAAGTGGATCTCCGCCCCGGAGAGCATTTTGCCGCGCCTGGAGATCATGGCCGCCAGGCATTGACCGCCGGCACCATAGGCAGCAGCGGTATTGGTGTAGATCCAATGGGCGAGCCGATAATGCAGAACGGCAGAATAAGAGGTGTACGTTCTTGCAATGAATACCAGGTCGCGGCCAGCTGCCGGATCTTTCAGGGCAAAGGCCTGCAAATCGGCATGGGCTTGTTCGGTGACACACTGAATAACCGAAGTTTCTTTTAACGCTTCGAATTCTTCAACTGAACAACACTCCAACAGCGCCGATGTAACAAGGTTCCTTACAACCTTGAATGTTTCCGGTTCATCAGGCACAGGTAGCCTGGCAATGACGGCTGATTGCATATCCATAGAGTGCATGGGCTCGATATCCAGTTGTCTGGTTGAACAGACGCTTAAGGTGTTGCCTTTGCGGGCAACCAACACTTCCGACAAGGGAATAGTGGCATGTACTGGCCATTTGAAAACGAACAGTCGACATGCATTTCCGTTAACTGTTAGGCTTTTTTTTCTAACGGTTTGAGACCTGCCATGAACGCCAGCAGCCTTCATCACCAGTTAAGACAACGCCTGGATGCAGGGGAGTGGCTGCCTGGGCAGCGCATGCCCTCCATCCGGAAACTGACGGCTGCGGTCGACTTCAGTTACCACGACGTTGTTTCGGCCTACGCCCAGCTGGTCAGCGAAGGTGTGTTGACGGCTTCACCGGGCAGGGGCTACTTCGTCGCGACCCGGTCACGGCAAACCAGTGTGATCCACGAGCCCGACTGCATGGCGGGCGACCCGCTCTTCAAGCTGCTGCAAGGTGGCCAGCACTACACCAAGCTGGGCAGCGGCTGGCTCCCCCCCGCCTGGCGTGACACCGAGCTGCTGGCCAAGGCCATTCGCCGCACGGCGCGGCTGGAGCAAAGCTCGCTGGCCGAATACGGCGACATCCAGGGCTACTTGCCCATGCGCAAACAGCTGTGCGTACACATGAAACGGCTGACCCGTGTCGATGTTCGCCCCAACCAGTTGCTGACCACACTGGGCGCTACACAAGGCCTGGACCTGGTTGCGCGGCTGCTGATCAAGCCAGGCGACCACGTTTTCGTCGACGAGCCGGGTAACGGCAACCTGATCAAGCTGATCCAGCTGGCGGGCGGGCACGTTGTCGGCATACGGCGAACCCAGGACGGGCCGGACGTGGAAGAGATGAAAACTTACTTGGCCAGGCACAAGGTCAAGGCATTTTTCTGCAACAGCACCTTCCACAACCCGACCGGCAGCAACATCAGCCCGCACAACGCCTTCAGCGTCCTGCGCCTGGCGGTAGAGCACGAGTTCTTCGTGGTCGAGGACGATGTGTATGGCGACTTCAGCCCGGCCGTACGCCAGACCTTTGCCGAACTGGACAACCTTGACCGGGTTATCTACATCGGCAGTTTCTCCAAATGCCTGTCAGCATCGCTGCGCGTGGGTTTCATCGCCTGCTCCCAAGACCTGATCGAACCGCTGACACGCCTGAAACTGCTGACCTGTGTTGCCGTACCGGCGTTTTGCGAACGCTTTGTCAACACCATATTGTCGGATGGCACCTATGCCCGGCACATGAATGATGTGCAGCAGCGCCTGATCAGGCAGCAGGTCCAGACCCAGCGGCTTCTGATCGAGCGAGGCTGGCAGTTTGAAATCGCACCGCAAGGGGGGATGTTCCTCTGGGTCTACCACCCGGACCTGCCAGACCTGCAACCGCTGGTGCGCAAACTGGAACAAAACAAGATCCTGCTGATGCCCGGCTCGGCGTTCGCCGTTACCCGTGACTACCGGCGCTATGCCCGCATCAATTGCACGCACTTTTCCGAGACGTTGGCAGACCACTTCAACGTTTGAGGCAGCGCTGGCAAATAAACCGACCTGGGACCTTGCATGGCGCCTGCGCGCTTACTACCTTAGCGCCTTTCGAAACCCGCCACGCCTTGCAGGAGCCCTTGTCATGGCCGCCCCCGCCTTTCCTCCCTTCCGCCCGCGGTTCGCAACCGCTGCCACGCTGCTCGGCATGCTCGGGCTGGCCGGCTGCCAGACGGGCGGCTACCAGGACAGCGTGCCACCGACCCGTGGCGTGCAACCGCTCAAGGGCCTGGCGCAGAATGTTTCAGTACGCCGCAATGCCATGGGTGCGCCACTGATCGAAAGCAGCAGCTTCCATGATGCGCTCTTCAGCCTGGGCTATGTGCATGCCGGAGACCGCATCGAGCAGATGGTCGCCATGCGCCTGCTGGCCCAAGGCCGCCTGGCCGAACTGGCCGGCAGCGAAGCGCTGGACATCGACCGCCTGATGCGCGCGGCCAACCTCAAGCAAAGCGCCGCCCAGCAGTACGCCGACGCCTCGCCACGGCTCAAGCGCTTTTTCGAAGTGTACGCACGCGGGGTCAACGCCTACCTGTTCCGCTATCGCGACAAGCTGCCGGCCGGCCTGGCCAGCAGTGGCTATCGCCCGGAATACTGGAAGCCCGAAGACTCGGCGCTGATCTTCAACCTGTACGCGTTCAGCCAATCAGTGAACCTGCAGGAAGAATTGAGTGCCCTGACCCTGGCGCAGAAAGCCGGCAGCGACAAGCTGGCCTGGCTGCTGCCAGGCGCCCCGGACGAGCCATTGGCCGAAGGCGAGGTGGACAAGCTCAAGGGCCTGAACCTGGCCAGTCAGCTGCCTGGCCTGCCAGCGCTGGCAGCCGCCAGCCAGAAACTGGCCGACCTCGACCTGCTCGGCAGCCCGGGCTCGGCCAACCTGGCCCTGGCCCCGCAGCGCAGCCGCAGTGGCAAGAGCCTGCTGGCCAGCGACAGCCGCGCTGCCTGGACCCTGAGCCCGATACAGATCCACACCAGCAAATACCAGGTTGCCGGCCTGTCGTTGCCGGGCTTGCCGATCGTGCTGGCCGGTTACAACGGCAAACTGGCCTGGAGCAGCAGCGCCGTGATGGCCGACAACCAAGACCTGTTCCTGGAACAACTGCGTCGTCAAGGCAGCCAGCTGAGCTACCTGGCCGACGGCAAATGGCTGCCGGCCCGCGCCCGTAGCGAAACGTTCTTCATCCGAGGCCAGCGCCCGCTGCGCGAGGTGATGTATGACACCCGCCACGGCACCCTGCTGTCCCAGCCAGACAACGCCAGCCTGGGCCTGGCGCTGAACCTGCCGCAGTTCAAGGGCGACCGCAGCCTGGATGCGCTGTTCGACCTGACCCGGGCCAGGAATGTGGAACGCGCCTTCGACAACACCCGCGAAGTGACCGCTGCGGCCCTCAACTTTGTCTTCGCCGAGCCGGAGCACATCGGCTGGCAAGTCAGTGGCCGCTACCCCAACCGCCGCGAAGGCCAGGGCCTGCTGCCCTCGCCGGGCTGGGACGGGCGCTACGACTGGGACGGCTATGCCGACCCGATGCTGCACCCGTACGACCAGGACCCCACCGCTGGCTGGATCGGCCACGCCAACCAGCGCAGCCTGCCGCGCGGCTACGGCATGCAGCTGTCCAGCACCTGGTACTACCCCGAACGCGCCGAACGCCTGGCCCAGTTGGCCGGCAATGGCCGTCACGACAGCCGCAGCCTGATGGCCCTGCAGAACGACCAGGTAACCCTGCTGGCCGACAAGCTCAAGCAGATGTTCGACGCCCCCGGCATGGCCCAGCCCTTGAAGCAGGCGATTGATGCCCTGCCCGCCGCCCAACGGGACAAAGCCCGCGACACGCTGGCCCGTCTCAAGGCCTTCGATGGCCGCCTGAGCCCGGTGTCGGCGGATGCCGCGCTGTACGAGCTGTTTCTGCAGGAGGTAACGCGGCAAACCTTCCTCGACGACCTGGGTCCGGAATCCGGCCCGGCCTGGCAGGCGTTCGTGAGCAATGCCCGCTTGTCGTTCTCGGCCCAGGCCGATCACCTGCTGGGCCGCGACGACAGCCCGTTCTGGGATGACCGCAACACCCCACAAAAAGAAGACAAGCCTGCCATTCTCGCCCGCAGCCTGGCGGGAGCAATGGACGCCGGGATCGCGCAACTGGGCGCCGACCGCCGCGCCTGGCAATGGGGCAAGCTGCACCAGTACCGCTGGCCAGCACCGGCCTACCATGGCCTGGGCGAAGCCATCAGCCGCTCACCGCTGGCTGCAGGTGGCGACTTCACCACCCTGGCCCTGACGCCATACGCCTGGGGCAGCGACTTCGACACCCGCCTGCCGGCCTCGGCGCGGATGATCGTCGACTTCGGCCAGGCCGAACCCTTGCAGGTGCTGACCAGCAGCGGCCAGTCCGGTAACCCGGCAAGCACGCACTACAGCGACGGGCTGGATGCCTGGTTCAAAGGCCGGTTCATGAGCCTGCCGCTGCAGCAGCAGAACTTCGGGCGGGCGTATGGCAGCCAGCGGCTCACGCTGGTACCTGGCAAATAACGGGCATCGCCTGTTTTGGGGCTGCATTGCAGCCCCAGCCATTTCCGGTCGAACTTCCTTCCTCCTGCATGGCTCATAACTGGTAACTCCAAACCAGCGCCCGCGCCATGGACCTTGTCATCGCCCGCCCCGAAGGCCTCTACTGCCCGCCCGGTGATTTCTACATCGACCCTTGGCGGCCCGTGGACCGCGCCGTGATCACCCATGGCCACGGTGACCATGCACGTACCGGCAATGGCCATTATCTGACCGCCAGCCCAGGTGCTGGCATCCTGCGTAGCCGGTTGGGCCAGGGCATCGATTTGCAGACCCTGCCCTACGGTGAGCGCCTGCTTCACCATGGGGTGACCCTGAGCCTGCACCCGGCCGGGCACGTGCTGGGTTCGGCACAGGTGCGCCTGGAGTACCAAGGTGAAGTCTGGGTCGCGTCCGGTGACTACAAGGTAGAGCCCGATGGCACCTGTACGCCCTTCGAACCCGTGCCGTGCCACACCTTCATCACCGAGTCGACGTTCGGCCTGCCCATTTATCGCTGGCCCAGCCAGGCTGAGGTCTTTGCCGACATAAACGCCTGGTGGCGGGCCAACAGCAACCAGGGCAAGGCCAGCGTGCTGTTCTGCTATGCCTTCGGCAAGGCCCAGCGGATTTTGCATGGGCTGGACGCCAGCATCGGGTCAATCCTTGTACATGGCGCCGTCGAGCCGCTCAACCGGGTGTACCGGGACGCCGGTATCCACCTGCCCAAAACCCTCTACGCCGGGGATATACCGCGCAACGACCCACTGCTGCGCCAAGCGCTGGTCCTGGCCCCCCCGTCGGCCAGCGGCAGTAGCTGGATGCGCCGCTTCGGCGAGTACAGCGATGCCTTCGCCAGTGGCTGGATGCTGCTGCGCGGCACCCGCCGGCGGCGCGGTGTGGACCGGGGCTTCGTCCTCTCGGACCATGCCGACTGGCCCGGCCTGCTGTGGGCAATCGGCCAGACCGGCGCCGAACGGGTGATGGTCACCCACGGCTCGGTCAACGTGCTGGTGCGCTACCTCAACGAACAAGGCCTCGATGCCCGCGCCTTCGCCACCGAATACGGCGACGAAGACGACGTCGTCACGGCCGAACCCACACCATGAAAGCCTTCGCCACGTTTTACCTGCGCCTGGATGCGACCACGTCCAGCAACGCCAAACTTGAGGCCCTGCGCGACTATTTCGCCAATGCCCCCGCCGAGGATGCCGCCTGGGCCGTGTACTTTCTGGCCGGCGGGCGCCCGCGCCAGCTGGTGCCCACTCGCGTGTTGCGCGCACAGGCAACGGCTCAGGCCGGGTTGCCGGACTGGCTCTTCGAAGAAAGCTATCAGGCAGTGGGTGACCTGGCCGAAACCATTTCGCTGTTGCTACCCATACACGCCGATGGCAGCGATGAAGGCCTTGCCACCTGGGTGGAGCAGCATTTGCTGCCCCTGCGCGGGCTACCGCCTGAGCAGGTGCAGCAGCGCCTGCAGCCGCTCTGGGCGCAGCTGGATCGCCCCAGCCTGATGCTGTGCCTGAAGCTGATCACCGGCAGTTTTCGCGTGGGCGTATCGAAGTTGCTGGTCACCCGCGCCCTGGCGCAACTGGCCGGGGTGGACGCCAAGCGCGTGGCCCAGCGCCTGGTCGGTTACACCGACATTGGCCATCGCCCTACCGCAGCCAGCTACCAGAAGCTGATCGCCCCGGAGTCCGCCGATGAGCATCGCCAGCGCGGCGGCCAGCCCTACCCATTCTTCCTGGCCCACCCGCTACAAGCCTCTACCGATCAGTTCGATACCCTGCTCGGGCCGCCAGGCAACTGGCAAATCGAGTGGAAGTGGGACGGCATTCGCGCCCAGGTGGTCAAGCGCGAGGGCCAGCTGTGGGTGTGGTCGCGCGGCGAAGAGTTGGTGACCGAGCGCTTCCCCGAACTGCACACCCTGGCGCAGACGCTCCCCGATGGCGTGGTGCTCGACGGCGAGATTCTGGTCTGGAAACCAGGTGATACGGGGGCTGAACTGGCCGTGCAGCCTTTTGCCCTGCTACAGCAGCGCCTGGGGCGCAAAACGCTGGGCAAGAAATTGCTGACCGACGCGCCGGTGGTGTTGCAGGCCTACGACCTGCTGGAGTGGCAAGGCGAAGACTGGCGCAACCGGCCGCAGCACGAGCGCCGCAGCCAACTGGAACGCTTGGTCGATGCGCACCCGCTTGCCCCCGTGCTGCTGTCGCCGCTGCTGACAGGCCCGGACTGGGCCGACCTTGCCCACCAGCGAGAACAGTCGCGCAGCCTGGGTGTCGAGGGCCTGATGCTCAAGCAGCGCGAGGCCCTTTACGGCGTGGGGCGCACCAAGGATATGGGTACCTGGTGGAAGTGGAAGATCGACCCGTTCAGCGTCGATGCCGTGCTGATCTATGCCCAACGCGGCCACGGCCGGCGTGCAAGCCTGTACAGCGACTACACCTTCGCCGTATGGGACGCACCGGCCGGCACCCCGGGGCGAGCATTGGTACCCTTTGCCAAAGCCTATTCGGGGCTCAGTGACGAAGAAATGCGCAAGGTGGATGCCATTATCCGCAAGACCACGGTGGAAACCTTCGGCCCGGTACGCAGCGTAACGCCTACGCTGGTGTTCGAACTGGGCTTCGAAGGCATTGCCTTGTCCAGGCGCCACAAGAGCGGTATTGCCGTGCGCTTTCCGCGCATGCTGCGCTGGCGGCTGGACAAGCCGGTGGAAGAGGCCGATGACCTGGCCACCTTGCAGGCACTGCTGGCCTGAAAAGGTGGCGACTCCATTGAGGCGCAACGCTGAAAACTATGCTTCTATCAGTGTGCCGACCTGTGTCGCAGACCGTATTCGCCACGCATCCAGGACCACCATGCACCATTCAACCCACGACCTGCTCTCACCCGTTCCGGGCATCACCCGCCAGTTGCACAGCTTCCACTTCGGCCCTCGCAGTGGCGGCAAAGTCTATATCCAGGCCTCCCTGCATGCCGACGAACTGCCCGGCATGCTGGTGGCATGGCACCTCAAGCGCTGCCTGACAGCACTGGAAGAACAAGGCCGCCTGCAGCGCGAGATCATCCTGGTGCCGGTGGCCAACCCGGTCGGCCTAGAGCAAGTGCTGCTGGATGCACCGCTGGGGCGCTTCGAGCTGCAAAGCGGCGAGAACTTCAACCGCAACTTCGTCGACCTGTCGGACAGCATCGGCGACCAGATAGAAGAACACCTTACCCAGAACCCGGCGCACAACGTCGAGCTGATCCGCGAATACCTGCGTCGTGGGCTGGACGCGCACCCGGCCCGCACACCGCTGCAAGCCCAGCGCCTGATCCTGCAGCGCCTGGCCTGCGATGCCGACATGGTGCTGGACCTGCACTGCGACTTCGAGGCGGTCGAACACCTGTACACCACACCCGATGCCTGGCCACACATCGAGCCGCTGGCCCGCTACCTGGGCGCCCAGGCCAGCCTGCTGGCCACCGACTCGGGCGGGCAGTCGTTCGATGAGTGCTTCAGCCTGGTCTGGTGGCAGTTGCAGCAACGCTTCGGCAAGCGCTTCCCGATCCCGCTGGGCTGCTGCTCGGTAACTGTAGAACTGCGCGGCCAGGCCGATGTCAGCCATGACCTGGCCAGCAAAGACTGCCAGGCGATACTCGACTTCCTTACCCACGCGGGCGTTATCGAAGGCGCCAGCCCTGCCCTGCCACCCTTGCCCAGCCCGGCCACGCCGCTGGCTGCTGTCGAACCGGTAGTGACGCCACTGGGCGGGTTGCTGGTGTATCACGCCAAACCCGGACAGTACCTGGAAGCCGGGCAGTTGATTGCCGAAGTCATCGACCCGCTCAGTGATCGGGTAACGGCAGTGCGCAACAGCCAACCGGGCCTGCTATATGCCCGCAGCGTAAGGCGCATGGCCACTTCTGGTATGGTCATCGCCCATGTTGCTGGCGAGCAGGTATGTCGCAGTGGCTACCTGCTGGGCAACTGATTCGGTAAAACCATTGCACCTGGCGGGCGGTCTGTAGAAGCACAGCCTTCGAAGGACCACTCGCCTCATGCCCGCTGCCACCGACCTTGCCAATGCCTGGTTTGCCAGGCGTGGCTGGAAGCCATTCGCTTTCCAGCGCCGCGTTTGGGCTGCTGTGGCACGCGGCGAATCCGGCCTGCTGCACGCCAGTACCGGTGCCGGCAAAACCTACGCCGTGTGGCTCGCCGCGCTTCGTGCGTTCAAGCCCCAGCCCCAAGGCAGCCAACCGGCGCCATTGCAGGTGGTGTGGGTGACGCCCATGCGCGCCCTGGCTGCCGACACCGCACGCGCCCTGCAGGTGCCCGTGGATGAACTGGCGCTGCCGTGGAGCGTTGGGGTACGCAGCGGTGACACAGGCAGCGCCGAACGAGCCCGACAGGCTCGGCGCCTGCCAAGTGTGCTGGTCACCACACCCGAGAGCCTGACGCTGCTGCTGACGCGCGCGCAGGCCCGCGAAGATTTCGCCACCCTGCGGCTGGTGGTGGTGGATGAATGGCACGAACTGCTGGGTAACAAGCGCGGGGTACAACTGCAGCTGGCCCTGGCCCACCTGCGCCACTGGCATGCAGGCCTGCCGACCTGGGGCCTCTCCGCCACCCTGGGCAACCTGCAACATGCGCTGGACGTTCTGCTGCCGCAAGGCGGCCTGCTGGTACAGGGCCGACAGGACAAGGCGCTGCAAGTCGACACCTTGCTGCCAACAGCGATCGATCGCTTCCCCTGGGCCGGGCACATGGGCCTGAAGATGCTCGACCAGGTCAGCCGGGAAATCGAGGCCAGTGCCAGTTGCCTGGTGTTCACCAACACCCGCGCCCAGGCCGAGCTCTGGTACCAGGCCCTGCTTGAAGCCCGCCCTGACTGGGCCGGGCTGATCGCCCTGCACCATGCCTCGCTGGCCCGCGATACCCGCGACTGGGTGGAACGTAGCCTCAAGCAGGGCAGCCTGAAAGCGGTGATCTGCACGTCCAGCCTTGACCTTGGCGTGGACTTTCTACCCGTGGAACGGGTGCTGCAAATCGGCTCGGCCAAAGGCATCGCCCGCCTCATGCAACGGGCCGGGCGCTCCGGGCACGCACCGGGGCGGCGCTCGCGAATCACCCTGGTACCTACCCACAGCCTGGAACTGGTGGAGGCAGCTGCAGCCCGACAAGCACTGATGGCCGGGCACATCGAAGCCCGCTGCTCGCCGCAACTGTGCATGGACGTGCTGGTGCAGCACCTGGTCAGCATGGCCTTGGGCAGTGGCTTTCGACCCAAGCAGCTACTGGCCGAAGTGCGCAGCACCTGGGCCTTCCGCACGTTGCGCGACAGCCAGTGGCAGTGGGCGCTGGACTTCGTCTGCCACGGTGGCAGTTCACTTTCCGCCTACCCGGATTACCAGCGCGTCGAGCCCCAGCCCGACGGCGTTTACCGGGTTGCCAGCGAACGCCTGGCACGGCGCCACCGCATGAGCATCGGCACCATCGTCAGCGACGCCAACCTGCAACTGAAATACTGGAGCAAGGGCGGCGGAGGCAAGACGCTGGGCAGTGTCGAAGAAGCGTTCATCGCCCGCCTGCGTCCCGGCGACACGCTCGTGTTTGCCGGGCGGGTGCTGGAACTGGTACGCGTGGAAAACATGACCGCCTATGTGCGCCGCAGCACCGCACGCAAGGCTGCGGTGGCACGCTGGAACGGTGGGCGCATGCCACTATCGAGCGAACTGGCCGATGCCCTGGTCGAGCAGCTCGATTCTGCGGCCCATGGCCGCTTTGACGGCCCGGAGATGCGAACCGTGCGCCCGCTGCTGGCGTTGCAGGCACAGTGGTCGGCGTTGCCAACCATCGGCACGCTGCTGGCCGAGACTTTCAAGTCCCGCCAGGGCTGGCACGTGTTCTTGTACCCCTTTGCCGGGCGCCTGGCCAACCTGGGCCTGGCCAACCTGATTGCCTGGCGGGTCAGCCGCGTACAACCGCTGTCGGTATCGATTGCCGTCAACGACTACGGGTTCGAACTGCTCAGCCCTGCACCGGTGGACTGGACAACGCACCTGCCAAAAGCGCTGGGTACCGAGCACTTGCTGGAAGATGTGCTGGCCAGCCTGAATGCAGGGGAAATGGCACTGCGGCGTTTTCGCGAAATTGCCCAGATTGCCGGGCTGGTGTTTGGCGGGTCCCCAGCGGCACAGAAGAGCACTCGACAGATCCAGGCATCCAGCGGGTTGTTCTATGAAGTATTTCGCAAGCATGACGCCGGTAACCTGCTACTCGGCCAGGCACGGGACGAAGTGCTGGGCGAGGAGCTGGAGATCGAGCGGCTGCGTCGGCAATTGCTGAAAATGGCCAGCCTGAAGCTGGACCTGCAGGTATTGAAGCGACCGGGGCCGCTGGCCTTCGCTTTACTGGTAGAGGGCATGCGCGAGACGCTGAGCACCGAGAAGCTGGCAGACCGGATTGCGCGAATGGTTGCAGAACTGGAACAAGCGGCAGGCAAGGCATGAGTCACCAGCCCATCGAACACGCAGGCCAGGTGCTCTGGCTGCTTGCCGACAAGGCCATCTATTGGCCCAGCCGCCGAGCATTGCTGGTGGCCGACGTACACATCGGCAAGGCTGCCAGCTATCGTGCCCTGCACCAGCCTGTGCCGCGAGGCACCACAGACGCAACGCTCACCCGGCTGGATGCCTTGCTGGCAGCCCATGACTGCGACCAGCTGATCGTCCTCGGGGACTTCCTGCATGCACGCACTGCCCGGGCGCCAGCAACGCTGGCCAGGCTGCATGCGTGGCGGCAGCGCCACGCGCACCTGAACATTGTACTGATACGCGGTAATCATGATCGTAACGCAGGCGATCCACCTGCATCGCTTCGCATTGAGGTCAAGGACGAGCCCTGGATACTGGAACCTTTCGCGCTCCAACACGAACCAGCGCCTCACCCGGCTTACCCAGTGCTGGCCGGCCATGTGCACCCGGTCTTTGTGCTACGCGGTACGGCCCGCCAGCGCCTGCGACTGCCGTGCTTCCTGATCGACGCTCACGTCAGCCTGCTGCCGGCATTCGGCGAGTTCACCGGCGGCTGGAAGATCGCGCCATCCGGCACCAGCCGGGTATACCTGGCTGGCGCCGGGCGCGTCTGGCCGCTGTAACGGCGCTCAGGCGACAGGTGCTGGCGGCGGCTCATCCGGCAAGGTCGGCTCGCCCGGCTCCATGGGTGGCCTCTCGCCAGGCTCTGGGGGCCGCGGGGTATCGGGGTCAGGCTGATGGGGCACGCCCCCCGCCTGCATGGGCAGCGGGTGCGCCAGCAATGACCAGGGCAACAACCCCACGTGGTTGGGCTGCAGGCCTGCCAGCTTGGCACTGATTGCGGGATGGAGTTTCATTGGCTGCTCCTGACGAAAGCCGATGCACATCATGCGCACCGGCGTTACTTTGTTGGAGTGCCAAAGGCGCGGGTAATTCCCCGCGCTTGTCGGCTCAGGTACGCGGCAGGGTGACGCCGCGCTGGCCCTGGTATTTGCCGCCACGGTCCTTGTAGGACACTTCGCATTCTTCGTCAGACTGAAGGAACAGCATCTGTGCCACGCCTTCGTTGGCGTAGATCTTCGCCGGCAGCGTGGTGGTGTTGGAGAACTCCAGCGTCACGTGGCCTTCCCACTCGGGCTCGAGCGGGGTGACGTTGACGATGATGCCGCAACGGGCGTAGGTGCTCTTGCCCAGGCAAATGGTCAGCACGTCACGCGGAATGCGGAAGTATTCGACGGTGCGCGCCAAGGCAAAAGAGTTTGGCGGGATGATGCACACGTCGCTCTTGATGTCGACGAAGCTGCCGGCATCGAAGTTTTTCGGGTCGACGGTAGCCGAGTTGATGTTGGTAAACACCTTGAATTCGTCGGCGCAGCGGACATCGTAGCCATAGCTGGAGACGCCAAAGGAGATCACCCGGCTGTCTTGTTCGCCGCGCACCTGGCGCTCGACGAACGGTTCGATCATGCCGTGTTCCTGCGCCATGCGGCGAATCCACTTGTCCGATTTTATGCTCATGGCGGGGGTGTCCTGAAGAGTTGCGTGGTGAAAATCGTGACGCGCATCTTACCGGTCCCGGCGCCCAGGTTAAAGTTCTATGCCTCATCCCGCGCCGGGCGGGGGCTGCAGCCGCCGTCGATCCGAATTTGCTTAAAGCGCCTTCTGACCATTGGCAGGTTGCGGAAAGTGGGGTAAGGTGGCGCCACTGTGCTGCACGTGACACCGAGAATCTCTAGTTTGATGCACGATCCTGATCGGCCCATCGCTGAATTTTCTGCTCTCTTTGCGCTCAGTCCCGGGCAGGGTTTTTCCTGACCGTTATCAAATTGTCCAAGGAGACAGAAAAATGTCCAACCGTCAATCCGGTGTTGTTAAGTGGTTCAACGATGAGAAAGGCTACGGCTTCATCACCCCTCAGTCGGGCGACGACCTGTTCGTGCACTTCAAAGCCATCCAAGCTGACGGCTTCAAAACCCTGAAAGAAGGCCAGGCTGTTACTTTCGTCGCTACCCGCGGCCAGAAAGGCATGCAGGCTGAAGAAGTTCAAATCGCCTAAGTCGATCTAGCTTCTAGCTTTCAAAAAAACCCGCCTTCTGGCGGGTTTTTTTATGCCTGCCTGAAAAACCGAGTTACCCGCGAAGCAGGCAACTCGGTTTCAGGTCAGTCTTCGCTGATGGTAATGCTCGGCATCGCCGGCGCCGCCGCCTCTTGCAGCACAATCCGCGCACCCACCTGGCGGGCCAGCTCCTGGTAGACCATGGCAATCTGACTTTCCGGCTCGGCAATCGCCGTCGGCTTGCCGCTGTCGGCCTGTTCGCGGATCAACATCGACAATGGCAACGACGCCAGCAGGTCAACGCCATACTGGCTGGCCAGTTTCTCACCGCCGCCTTCGCCGAACAGATGCTCGGCATGGCCGCAATTCGAACAGATGTGCACGGCCATGTTCTCGACCACGCCCAGCACCGGGATGTTGACCTTGCGGAACATCTCCACACCCTTCTTGGCATCCAGCAACGCCAGGTCCTGCGGCGTGGTGACGATCACCGAGCCCGCCACCGGCACTTTCTGCGCCAAGGTCAGCTGAATGTCGCCGGTACCCGGCGGCATGTCGATGACCAGGTAATCCAGGTCATTCCAGGCGGTCTGGGTGACCAGTTGCAGCAGCGCACCGGAAACCATCGGGCCGCGCCAGACCATCGGTGTGTTGTCGTCGGTGAGGAAGGCCATGGACATGACCTCCACGCCATGGGCCTTGATCGGCACAAACCACTTCTGCTCGCGAATCTGCGGGCGGGTGCCTTCGGCAATACCGAACATCACCCCTTGGCTAGGGCCGTAGATATCGGCATCGAGAATACCCACCCGTGCGCCTTCGCGGGCCAGCGCCAGCGCCAGGTTGGCCGCAGTGGTCGACTTGCCCACACCGCCCTTGCCCGAGGCCACGGCGATGATGTTCTTGACGTTGGCCATGGCCGGCACCTGGGCCTGGGCCTTGTGAGCGGCGACCACGCAGTCGATCGATACCTGGGCGCTGCTGACGCCCTCAAGGTTGCCGATGGCCGTCTGCAATACCTGGGCCCAACCATTCTTGAACAAAGCGGCGGCATAGCCCAGCTGCAATTGCACGCTGACCTGCCCGCCCTGGATGTCGATGGCGCGCACGCAACCGGCGCTGACCGGATCCTGGTTCAGGTAGGGGTCGGTGTACTGGCGAAGCACGCCTTCGACGGCGGCACGGGTGACGGCACTCATGGAGACTCCCATTGGCAAACTGAATGTGAAACAGGCGCCTATCCTAACCCGTCAATCGTCAGTAGATGCGCATGCGGGGTGAAATATCTTCGCCAGCCCTTTATAGTGGCCGATCACCCTTAATTTTTACCCCGTAGCCAGATAAGTAGCCGAGCCACCATGTCCGAGCCACGTCAGATTCTCGTCACCAGCGCACTGCCCTATGCCAATGGATCCATCCATCTAGGCCATATGCTCGAGTACATCCAGACAGACATGTGGGTCCGCTTCCAGAAAATGCGTGGCAACCAGTGCATCTATGTCTGCGCCGACGACGCCCACGGCTCGGCCATCATGCTGCGCGCCGAGAAGGAAGGCATCACCCCGGAGCAACTGATCGCCAACGTCCAGGCCGAGCACAGTAGCGACTTCGCCGATTTCCTGGTGGATTTCGACAACTTCCACTCTACCCACAGCGAAGAGAACCGCGAGCTGTCGGGCCTGATCTACACGCGCCTGCGTGAAGCCGGGCACATCGCCACCCGTTCGGTAACCCAGTACTTCGACCCGGAAAAGGGCATGTTCCTGGCCGACCGTTTCATCAAGGGCACCTGCCCCAAGTGCGCGGCGGAAGACCAGTACGGCGACAACTGCGAAAAGTGCGGTGCCACCTACGCGCCTACCGAGCTGAAGAACCCCAAATCGGCGATCTCCGGGGCCACCCCGGTGCTGCGTGACTCCCAGCACTTCTTCTTCAAGCTGCCAGACTTCCAGGCCATGCTGCAGCAGTGGACCCGCAGCGGCACCCTGCAGGACGCGGTAGCCAACAAACTGGCCGAATGGCTGGACTCCGGCTTGCAAGAGTGGGACATCTCCCGCGATGCGCCGTACTTCGGCTTCGAAATCCCCGGTGAACCGGGTAAATACTTCTACGTGTGGCTGGACGCGCCAATCGGCTACATGGCCAGCTTCAAGAACCTTTGCGCACGCCGCCCGGAACTCGACTTCGATGCGTTCTGGAACGAAGGCTCCAAGGCCGAGCTGTACCACTTCATCGGCAAGGACATCGTCAACTTCCACGCTTTGTTCTGGCCAGCCATGCTCGAAGGTGCCGGTTTCCGCAAGCCGACTGCCGTCAATGTGCATGGCTACCTGACCGTCAACGGCGCGAAGATGTCGAAATCGCGCGGCACCTTCATCAAGGCCCGTACCTACCTCGATCACCTGCAGCCGGAATACCTGCGTTACTACTACGCAGCCAAGCTGGGGCGTGGCGTCGACGATCTGGACCTGAACCTGGAAGACTTCGTGCAGAAGGTCAACTCCGACCTGGTGGGCAAGGTCGTGAACATTGCCAGCCGCTGCGCCGGCTTCATCCACAAAGGCAACGAAGGCGTGATGGTAAGCGGTGATGCCGCGCCTGAGCTGACCGAAGCCTTCCTGGCTGCCGCTCCGTCCATCGCCGAAGCCTATGAAGGCCGTGACTTTGGCCGCGCCATGCGTGAAATCATGGCACTGGCCGACCGCGCCAACGCCTGGATCGCCGACAAGGCACCGTGGTCGCTGGCCAAGCAGGAAGGCAAACAGGATGAAGTGCAGGCCATTTGTGCCCAGGGCATCAACCTGTTCCGCCAGCTGGTGATCTTCCTCAAGCCGGTACTGCCGGTGCTGGCAGCAGACGCCGAGGCGTTCCTCAACGTTGCCCCGCTGGCTTGGAGCGACCACCTGTCGCGCCTGGAAAACCATAAACTGAACCCGTTCAAGGCCTTGATGAGCCGCATCGAACCGGCCAAGGTCGAAGCCATGGTCGCCGCCAGCAAGGAAGACCTGCTGGCTGCCGAAGCCAAGGCCCCGGCCGGCAACGGCGAGCTGACCAAGGACCCGCTGTCGGCAGAAATCGAGTTCGACACCTTCGCTGCCGTCGACCTGCGCGTGGCGCTGATCGTCAAAGCCGAAGCCGTGCCGGGCGCCGACAAACTGCTGCAACTCACCCTGGACATCGGTGACGAGCGCCGCAACGTGTTCTCCGGCATCAAGTCGGCCTACCCCGACCCGTCCAAACTGGAAGGCCGCCTGACCATGATGGTCGCCAACCTCAAGCCCCGGAAAATGCGTTTTGGCGTATCCGAGGGCATGGTCATGGCTGCCGGCCCTGGCGGTGAAGAAATCTACCTGCTGAGCCCGGACAGCGGCGCCAAGCCAGGCCAGCGCATCAAGTGACACCCCCTGCCCCGGCCCTCGTGCCGGGGCAGTTTCTTCTGCGCCTTGATTACCGGACAATCACCCGCATTCCCGGCTATCGTCATCTCATGAGCGATTACCTTCTGGTCCTGATCGGCGCCGCGCTGGTCAATCACCTGTGCCTGTTGCAGCAGCCAATCCCCCGGCTGAACCTGCATGTGCATGGCCTGGCCTGCGCTCTTTGTATTGCCTTGGGCACGATCGGCGCACACTTGCTGATGCGGGGGGTACTTGCCCCGCTGCACATCCCCGACCTTGCCCTGTTCCTGTTATTGCACTGGCTGGCACTGCTCGCCTGGGGCTTGCCGTGGCTGCTGGGCAAGTGGCGCCCGGCCTGGCCCGTAGTCGGGTTGCCAGCGCTGCTGTCGAGCAATGCCGCAGTGCTGGGGCTCGCCCTGCAGCAGGCAGGCGATGACAGCGCCTGGCCCTCGACGCTGCTGCAAGGTTTACTGGCGGGCGGCGGCTTCTGGCTGGCACTGGTGTTGTTCGCCGACTTGCGCCAGCGCAGTGCCCATGCCGATATCCCCGGCGCACTGCGCGGCCTGCCGCTCGAGTTGATCGGCGCCGGGGTGATGGCCATGGCATTTTCTGGCTTTAACGGTATGTTCGGACAATGATCAGCCAGCCCGATCCGCGACTGCGCACGAGTATGGGCCTGGTCCTGCTGGCCTGTTTGCCTGGCCTGCTGGCGTTGTTGTGGTTGCATGGCTGGGGCATGCTGCTGAACCTGTTGCTAAGTGCCACCGCCGCATTGCTGTGCGAAGCTGTGCTGCTGGCGTTGCGCGGCCAACCGCTGAGCACGGCGCTAGGCGACGGCAGCGCACTGGTAACCGCCGTGCTGCTGGCGGCCGCCCTGCCCACCCTGGCCCCGTGGTGGTTGCCGGTGGTCGCGGCAAGCGTTGCCATCGGTTTCGGCAAACAGGCCTTTGGCGGCGTCGGACGCAATCCCTTCAACCCGGCCATGGTCGGTTATGCCTTCGTGCTGCTGAGCTTCCCGTTGCAGATGAACCATTGGCCGGGGCACCCCCCAGGCCTGTTCGACAGTTTGCAGCAGGTATTCACCGCAGGCGAACAGATCGACGCCTGGGCCCGGCCGACGTTGCTCGACGGCCTGCGCCACAACCGCAGCCTGACCATCGAGGAGCTGTTCGCCAGCCATCCAGGCTTCGGCAACATCGGCGGGCGCGGCAGCGAATGGGTCAACCTGGCATTCCTGCTCGGCGGCCTGTTCCTGTTGCAACGCAAGGTGATCAGCTGGCATGCACCACTGGGCCTGCTGACAGGGCTGTTCGTGTTCAGCCTGCTGGGCTGGAACGGCTCTGGGTCGGACTCCAACGGCTCACCCTTGCTGCACCTGTTCTCCGGCTCGACCATGCTGGCAGCCTTTTTCATTGCCACCGAGCCGGTGTCGGGGCCCAGGAACGAATGGGCCAGGCTGTACTTCGGCCTGGGTGCCGGGCTACTCATCTACCTGATTCGCACCTGGGGCAGCTACCCGGATGGCACCGCGTTCGCCGTCCTGCTGATGAACCTCATGGCACCAACGCTTGAACGCCTTGCGGCAAAGCCCCAACAGGCCGCCCGATGAAACGCCTGACGCATGATGTGAGCCTGCTGGTGCTGATTGGGGTATTGGCAGTGTCCGCCACGCTGGCATGGCGGCACTTGACCGGCCCAGCCATCACCGGTGCCGAGAAGCAACTGCAAAGCCGTCAACGGCTGGCCGTGCTGCCCGAGGGCAGTTATGACAACCAACCGTTGGACAGCCCGCTCGCGAAGCCCGAGGCGCAGCGGCCCAACAGCCGCATCCTGGCGGCTTACCGTGCCACGATGGCAGGCAAACCAAGCGCGATCGTCCTGGTCACTCAAACCCAAGGTTATGCCGGACCCATCGTACTGAGCGTGGCCATCGCCACAGATGGCCGCCTGATCGGCAGCCAGGTCATGGAGCAACAGGAAAGCCCCGGTCTGGGCGCACGCCTGGGCGACCCGCAGTTGCACTGGCTGGGGCAGTTCGACAACCGCCATCAGGGCGACCATTGGGCGCTGAAGCGGGACCAGGGTGACTTTGACCAACTGGCCGGCGCGACCGTGACTTCACGGGCGGTGATCACCGCGCTGCAAGAGGCGCTGAGCTATTTCGATGAGCAGCGCAGCGCACTGCTGGAGGGTGCGGCACATGAATAGGTTTTGCCTGCTGGCCGTAAGCCTGACACCCCTGCTGGGTGCGACCCGAACGCTGCATGAGGGCATCGCCATTGGCCTGTGCGCAGTCGTGATGGGCAGCCTGCATCAGCTTTTGCTGACACCGCTGCGCCAGCGCCTGGCCAGCTGGGCCTATGTGCCAGCCAGCCTGCTGATGCTGGCAGCCTTGGCCAGTTGCCTGCAAATGGCCTTGCGCGCAGGGTCGCTGCCTTTGGCACTTGCCCTGGGCCATTATCCTGCCCTGCTGTGCCTGCAGTGCCTGGCCTGCGATCATCTGCTGCCCGATCAAGGCCGCTGGCGCATGCTCGCCGGGTATTTCTGTGCGGTATTTGCCCTCTGCCTGGTGCTCGGCGCCAGCCGCCAATGGCTGGCCAACGTTGCCAACCTGCACGTGGCCAACCTGGCCCCGGGCGCCCTGCTACTGCTCGGACTGCTGCTGGCCTTGTACAATCGCTTGCGTCCGGGCCCTGCCCACCCACGTCGTCAAGGAAAGCTCTGATTTCATGAATGCCGCCAAACGCCTGGAGATTTTTCGCAGGCTGCACGAAGACAACCCAGACCCGAAGACAGAACTGGCCTATACCACCCCGTTCGAGCTGCTGGTCGCCGTGACACTGTCCGCGCAATCCACCGACGTCGGCGTCAACAAGGCCACTGCCCGCCTGTTCCCCGTCGCCAATACGCCCGAGGCCATCTATGCCTTGGGCGTTGAAGGCCTTAGCGAGTACATCAAGACCATCGGGCTATACAACAGCAAGGCCAAGAATGTCATAGAGGCCTGCCGGCTGCTGATCGAACGCCACGGCAGCCAGGTGCCACAAACCCGCGAAGCCTTGGAGGCGTTGCCCGGTGTGGGCCGCAAGACCGCCAACGTGGTGCTCAACACAGCGTTCCGCCAACCGACCATGGCGGTGGACACCCACATCTTCCGGGTGAGTAACCGCACGGGTATTGCGCCTGGCAAAACGGTGCTGGAAGTGGAAAAGAAACTGGTCAAGTTCGTGCCAAAAGATTACCTGCTCGATGCCCACCACTGGCTGATCCTGCACGGGCGCTACGTATGCCAGGCGCGCAAGCCAAGGTGCGGCAGTTGCAGGATCGAAGATTTGTGCGAGTACAAGCACAAAACCTCCGACGATTGAGGCGATAGCTGGAAACCCCTCACCACGATTGAAAAAATCTTTTTTACCGGCGTCTGCTTTCTGGTTATAAGGACGGCCAATGGCCCCTTGGCTTGGAGCGACTCATGAGTACCGATAAAGACGACCTGTCGATCGAAGATGATTTTGTTGCCGCAGACGACGACGCGGAGCCTCAGGTGGAAACAGCAAAGACCAACCTGAGCAAACGCCGCACCATCGATAACATGCTGGAAGAACGGCGCCTGCAAAAGCAGTTGGCCGATTTCGACTACGACCTGTAAAGCCAGACCTGTAGCCTTGGCAAAGCCTCCTGACTGGAGGCTTCAAGGCTTGGCAGTCAGTTCAGTCCTTGCCGCTGCGCCAACTCGATCAGGTCGACCAGCGACCGTGCATTGAGCTTGAGCAGCAGCCGCGACTTGTAGGTACTGACCGTCTTGTTGCTGAGGTACATGCTGTCGGCAATCTCCTTGTTCGAACGCCCTCGCGCCAGTTGTTGCAGCACCGTCATTTCACGCGCGGAGAGGCGATTGACCATGTCCACCTCGCTTCCCGCCCCCCTGCCACGTGACGCATGCAAGGCCTGGTTGGGGAAGTAGCTGTAACCCGACAACACTGCCTTGATGGCGCTTAACAACTCGGTAAGTTCCTGCTGCTTGCACACGTATCCCGCAGCGCCCGCCTGCATGCAACGCATCGAGAAGTTGCCCGGGGCCTGCGATGTCAGCACCAGGACCTTGCTAGCCGGGCTGAACGTCGTCATGCGGGCGATCACCTCCAGGCCATCCAGTTTCGGGATCCCGATATCCAGCACCACGATATCCGGCAGGTGTTGCCGAGTAAGCTGCAGCGCAGCCACCCCATTATCGGTCTCCGCCACGACGTCATACCCATGCCGCTCCATCAGCATGCGTACGGCCAGGCGTATGACCGGATGATCATCCACGATAAGCACTTTATTCATGCGATATCCATTCATTCATTGTTTTGCTTTGGCACGCCACGATAACCGACAGGACGCTTGCTGGCGCGGCGATTTACTGACGAAACTCATGGACAGACAAAACTTACAACACTTACAGAAATTTCCTACACTTCAAGACCAAGGTTGTAACAAACGCGTTCCTTAGTACCAAAACAACGGTATCACCCGCCTGCAAAAACGCACCAGTTGAAAACTGAACATCTGCTGGCGAAACGTCCAACTCAAACGCGCTGAAAAAACAAAGCCGAGTGGCTTTATGTCGATTATTCCTCACCGGGAAAACAATCCAGTCTTTAGTTGAGTATCGCAGTAAGGTAATGATGGGCAAAACCGCTGGAGATGGCCCACATGACCCAAGCACAACCTGTTGCCCCGCTGACGATCATTGCCATCTTTGCGGGGATTATCGAAGCCTCCGCCCTTGCCACACTGCCTTTTCTCAGCGAGTCCAGCCAAAAGCTTTACACCTGGTTCCTGGTAGGCTTTCCGTTCTTTCTGACGGCACTGTTTTTTCTCACGCTCAACTTCAATTACAAGTCGTTCTACAGCCCGCCACCAAATAAGATGGCACTCGACAAAACCCCAGCTCTGAGCAGTGTCATCAGTGATGCCCCTGAGGCGGCGCAAGGCGGGCCTGTCACGTTCATGTTTTCCGGCCCCGACGCCTATCGCATGATGGAACAACAACTCCTGCATGCACTTGCCCAACCGCCCGTGCCGCCCCGAATATGGCGCTTTTGCAACCTGGACAAACGTCAATGTGCGCAGCTGTCGATCAGTGCGCTCGAGGGCGATGTTGTGAGCCAACACAGTTCAATGCCCTGACTTTTCTGCACGCAAAAAAAACCCCGGCTTAAGCCGTAATGCTGTTCACTTAAGCGGAGCAGCCTTACGATCCACCGGATACCGGGTTTTGGAAATCTTCACCGTCCTTGGCCTTCCTGCCTTGGGCGGTGATCCAGAAACATCCCTGCTATACCTCCGCTGCTGAATGGGCATAAAAAATCCGATACCAGAGGGCTGGTATCGGAATTTCTAGAAACCCTAGCTTGGACTCAAATGCTTAAGTGAACAGCATTACGCCTTGTGGCGGGTTTTTTCGTTATGGCGTTCCGTCGGAATCCCATAGCTGCCAGCCGATTCAGGGGTAACGTTTGGGATAAAGTCGATCCGATACTGGGGTTTATCTTTATGGCTCGTACCTGCTAACGGTGCAGCTGCTAGCTCGTCTTTTAGAAAAGCCGTGTCGCTTCAAATTCCAAGCTGCGATCTGATCGTTTTTCACGACTGACCGCTTTGGACACAGGCTGTGCGGGAGTTTTTGACACGATCCGGCTGGGTAGTAAACAACCAAAATTTTGCGCTGTTACGCGAACTCAGCGTCAGCTGAACAGCGAAGCTTTTACAGATTTCATGTGCGCCCGCGCTTTGCAAAGATCCGTCAGCTCTTCGCATAGCTTCGATCCAAAGCGGCTATTGGCGAGACCCTTGATCTACTCAGTTTGCGAAAGCAGTCGTGCGGTTTGAAGGCCTTGCAGGCTGCCACCATCGCCAGCGCCCTGCCGTTCGCGATCATCTTGCTGTTTTCCATGTGGGGGCTGTTCAAGGCATTGGGGCTGGATGCCACACGGCGTGGTTTGCGAACCCAGGCGTTGCCGGGCCAGCGGCAGTGCCGTCAGAACCACGGCGGCTGGCAGCGTCGGTTGCGCAATATCGCGATGATGCCGCGCAGGGCTCATGTCACTCGCTTCATTGGAGAGGTGGTAAAGCCCGCGTGCGAGGAAGTGGCACAGGAGCTGCGCAAACAAGGCTACGAGGTGACGGTGGATGAGCGCGAAGACGGCCGCATCGCGCTGGAGCTTTCCCATGCCGGTGAGGGCCGCTTCAAATACGAGGTTCGCCCTCGCGCCTTCAACCCTCGCGCCTTCAATACGCCAAGCTTCGTCATGCGCGATGCCGATGACAACAGCGATGCACGCAAGTACTTCCGTGCCGAGGTGTACCTGCGCGAAGGCGGGCAAGACTACGACGTCATGGGCTGGAGCCGTGAAGACGTGATCGGCGACATCCTCGACCAAAACGAGCGCCACCTGCACTACCTGCACGTGGTCAGCTGAACCGGCCTACGTGCGGGCGACCACTGGAATCGCCCGCACGTACACCAGCTCGCAGATCAGCTCGACCAACGTCTGCGTGATCACCGCCGCTGCCGCCAGCGTTCGCATCTGCTCGGGCAAGGCAAGCGCCAACGGCAACACCACCAACGAATTGCGCGTCGACGCACTGAACATCACGGCGCGCTTTTGTTGTACAGGCAAGCCCATCAGCCGTGCCGTCACCCAGCCAATCACTGGTGCCAAAAGCGCAAAGCCCAGGTACACCGGCACCACGGGCAGCAGTTGATCCAGCGCCTGCAACACGCTGCCGATCTGCGAAGCGATCACCACGAACAGCACCAGTGCCATCGCCGGCACGGGCATCCAGGCCCAGGCGTCGTTCCAGCAGCTGACCCGCTCTGATTTGGCCACGTGTGCACTGGTCAGTACCGCCAGCACCAACGGCACGACGATCATCAGCACGAACGCCTGCACGAAAGGCCCGGGCTTCAGGTTTATGTGGTGGCCGTCTTCAAGCATGAGCGCCAGGTAAAGCGGTAGAAGCACCAGTTGCAGCAGCAACAGCACGGGTGTGGCGGCCAGCATGAGCCGTGCATCGCCCTTTCCCATGTGCGTGAACACCACCACGTAGTCGATGCAGGGCGCCAGCAGGACCAGCAGGGCGCCGATCAGCAAGGCCGGGTGGGTTGTCAGCCGATGGGTCAACGCCCACGCCAGGACGGGCACCAGCACGAAGTTGGCCAGGAGCAAGGCAGCCATGAAGCGCCGATTGGCCAGGCTTGCGCGCCCGTGCAGCAAGGGTATCTGCAGGAACATGGCGTACATCAGCCCGGCGATGGCTGGCGTGATCAGTGCTTCCAGAACAGGGGCACCGGCTTCGGCTAGAACGCCGAAGGCGATGGCTGCCAGCACGGTGGCGAAATACAGGGGTGTCTGCCGGGTTTCGAGTTGGTCTTTGGTCAAGAACGTACCTGCTTGGAAAAGGTGAAGCGCTGCAGTGCGATGCGGCGGTCGAGCGGGTGTGACCGTTTTAAGACTCGTCTGAGTTATCCAACAGCGCCAGGGCTGCATTCTATGCGCAGCCCATAAAACAACCACAGGACTCTGTAATGAAGATACGCGCTATCGCTTTTGCTGCAGCTGCAAGCATGGCCGTCCCTGGCCTGGCGAACGCGGCCAACACCATCACGTTCAACGGAGAAGTTACCGATCAGACCTGCTCTGCTATCGTCGATGGCAACACCGAGCCAACAGTCGTCATGCAAAGCGTGCCAGCCACTGCGCTGAGTGGCGCCACCGGCAAAAGCGCCGGGGAGACCAAGTTCACCCTGCGCCTGACCGGCTGCGCAAAACCCGACGCCAACGAGCAATTCACAACGCTGTTCCAGGCCACCAATCCGACATCGCTGGGCAACCTGACCAACACCGCCGCCAATGGCGCGACTGGCGTCGCACTGCAGTTGCTTGACGCACCCGGCGGTAGCCCGGTGAACCTCGCAGGGGGGGCGGCCGTCAGTGCCGGACAAATCACCCTGAGTTCCGGCCAGGACTCCACAAGCTACGACTATGCCGTGCGTTACGTGTCCGAAGCCGACGCCGTTATCGCGGGCCCTGTGCTTGGCGCGGTTACCTATACCCTGCGTTACGAGTAATTGGCGCACGCCACTTTTTCAACTGCCGCCACGGGGCTCGTATCCAGGGCGGCAGGTTTGAGGTATCTGAATGAGAATTTTGCCAGTGGGCCGGCTCAGACTGGTCGCCATTGCGCTTGCCTTCGTGCTCGGTATGACGGGCGCGATCCTCGTCCAGGCCAGTGTGGTCGTGACGGGTACACGGATCATTTACCCCGGGAGTGCGAAGGAAAAAACCCTGCAGCTCACCAATCAGGACCCCTTCGCCAATGTCGTGCAAGCCTGGGTGGACATCGATGACCCTGCTTCAACGCCCGAAACCGCCAAGGCGCCGTTCATGGTCAATCCGGCCGTATCACGCGTGGCCCCTGGCAGCGGACAATCCCTGAGGCTCATCTACACCGGCGCGGCGCTCCCTCAGGACCGCGAGTCGGTGTTCTATCTGAACGTGCTCCAGATTCCCCCGCGCAACGCCGCACAGGCCGACAGAAGCCAGATGCTGCTGATTTTTCGCAATCGCCTGAAGCTGTTCTACCGGCCTGCTGGCATCGTCGGCACGGTCGAGCAGCTGCCGGAAAAGCTACGTTTCAGCCTGGTCGAGAACGGCGCCAACTGGCACGTGCTCGTTGAAAATCCGACTGGCTTCCATGCCTCGTTCGGGGCGGCGACGATCACTGTCGGCAACAGACAGGTTAAACTGCATGCTGCCATGGTGCAGCCCTACGGCTCGGTGCAGTGGACGCCAGAGGCCACAGGTGCGCTCACAGGTACAACGGCGCAGCTCAACGCGCAGCTGATCAATGACTACGGTGCACGCGTGGGCATCACTCATGGCTTGCAGCGCTAATCTGCGGCGCACCTCGGTCCTGCTGGGCGGCGTCGCCTGGATGATGGCCCGGCTGGCCCATGGCGAAGGTGATTACCGCTTCGACGACAACCTGTTGCTTGGCTCGGGTCTGGCCGGTGGCAGCCTGGAGCGTTTCAATCGTGCGCAGCATATCGATCCGGGTACTTACCTGGTCGATGTGTACGTCAACACGCACTACGTCAACCGAAGCGAAGTGAGTTTCAGACTGCAAGACGATGTTGTCGAGCCCTGTTTTTCCGAACGGTTCCTGCATCAACACATGAACGCCCGCAAGCTTGAAACGCCGACCGCCGACGCAGCCCAGTGCCTGCCCCTGAGCAAGCGGCTACCGGGGGCAACGTTTCAATACCATTCAGCTCGCTTGCGCCTCGACCTCTCCGTGCCCCAGGCATTGCTCGACATCAAGCCACGCGGCTACGTCGATCCGCAGGACTGGGACGCAGGCGGCACGATGGGCTTCGTCAACTACGACGCAAGCCTTTACAACTCTCGCTACGAAGCATCAGCAAGCCAGGCGGCCAACTATGGCTACCTGGGTCTGAACACGGGCGTGAACGTCGGGCTGTGGCGCTTGCGGCATCAGTCCAACTACAGCTACTCAAGCTTCGGCGGCACCGCGGTCAGCCGTTGGAACAGCATTCGCACCTATGCACAGCGTGCTATTGTCCCTTGGCAGAGCGAACTGACGGTCGGCGACAGCTTCACCGAAGGCAACCTTCTCGGCAGCATCGGCTTTCGGGGCGCGCGCCTGGCCAGCGACGATCGCATGCTGCCCGACTCACAGCGTCAATATGCTCCGCAGGTGCGCGGCACAGCGGTGAGTAACGCTCGCGTGGTGATCAGCCAGAATGGCCGCAAGGTGCATGAAACCACGGTGGCGGCGGGCCCTTTTGTTATCGACGATCTGTACGGTACGGCTTACAACGGTGACCTAGACGTGCAGGTAATCGAGGCTGACGGCAGCATCACACGCTTCACTGTCCCCTATGCGGCGGTGCCCGACTCCATCCGCCCGGGTATCTCTCGCTACAGCGCCACGCTGGGTGAGGTACGCCAGACCGGTGCGAACCAAGGGGCTTTTGCCGAGGCCACTTACCAACGGGGCCTTAACAATGCAATTTCGGCCAATCTGGGCGCTCGGGTAGCCCAGGATTACCTCGCCGTGCTGGGCGGTGGCGTACTGGCAACGCCCTATGGCGCCTTTGGGGTCAACAGTACGTTTTCCAGTGCCACCGTTGAAAACCAACAGCGCAAGCAAGGCTGGCGCATGGGGCTCAGCTACAGCCGGACCTTCCAGCCAACTAACACCACTCTCAACCTTGCCGGGTATCGATACTCAACCCAAGGGTACCGGGATCTGGCCGATGCGCTGGGTGCGCGGCAGGCCTCCGAGCAGGGTGACAGTTGGGACTCGACCAGTTTCAAGCAACGCAATCAGTTGACCTTGCTGGTCAACCAAGGGCTGGCGGGATACGGAAACTTGTATTTGTCTGGCTCGAGCAGCGACTACTACGACGGCAAAAGCCGTGATACGCAGGTTCAGTTCGGTTATTCCAACACCTGGCGGCAACTCAATTACAGCCTGGCCTATTCACGGCAGCGCACGACGTGGTACCGGGACACGGTGACCAGTGCCGTGCCAGATTTCGCGAACCAGGCAGACCAGCACGACACCAGCAATCGCACCAATACCTTGACGCTGACGTTCTCCATGCCCTTGGGCAGCTCGACCCGGGCACCGAGTATCAGCTCAATGCTGACGCGGCGCTCAGGTGATACCAAAGGCAGCAGTTTCCAGACGGGCATCAACGGCACCCTGGGAGCCCAGCGCGACATGAGCTACGCGATCGCGGCCAGTCGTGACAGCGCCGGACGCGGAACGGACTGGACGGGCAATCTCCAGGCACAGAGCGCCGTTGCCACATTCAATGGCGGTTACTCGCAAAGCGCCGATTACCGGCAGGTCAACGGTGGCATTCGCGGGGCAGCCGTCCTGCATGGAGGCGGTTTGACCTTGGGGCCCTACGTGGGCGACACCTTCGCGCTGGTGCGGGCCAAGGGCGCAGGTGGCGCGATCATTCGGGGCGGGCAGGGGGCTCGTGTGAACGCGGATGGCTATGCGGTGGTGCCTTCGTTGTCACCCTACCGGTACAACCCGGTAGCGCTCGACTCCAGCGGCATGGGTGACCAGGCCGAGCTGATCGAAACGGAGCGAAAGGTTGCGCCCTACGCCGGTGCTGCGGTGCTGGTCGATTTCAAGACCTTGATCGGCCATGCCCTGTTGATCCAGGCCAGCTTGCCAGGCGGTGGGGCCATGGCCCTGGGCGCCGATGTACTGGACGAGCAGGGCACCCTCATTGGCATGGTGGGGCAGGGCGGGCAGGTGTATGCACGCGCCCAGGCCGACAGCGGTCGCCTGCAGGTCCGCTGGGGCTCAGGCCATGACCAGGCATGCCTGTTGCCGTTCGATGTCAACAGCAGCAACGCCCACGACAGCCAGGGCTTCATTCATCTGAAAAGTACGTGCACGCCTATCGAGGAACCTTCATGACATTCAGGGCTTGGCTGCTGATGGCCATTACACTTATCCCCGCTCAACATGTCTGGGCAACTTGCTACAAGGTTACATCCGTGGGCGCTGCGAACACCACGGCTAACGCAGCCATCAGGCCCGGTGAAGGCTCTGCTGGTTCCTGGGCCGGAGCATGCGACACCTGCAACGGCTCCTTGGGTATACCCAGCGTGATCAATGTCAGCGCCCCCAGCTTTCAGCCTTATGGCACACTGATCGCCAGTGCAGTCGTGCCCTTCACTCAATACGGATCGACCGCCGGGTATAACCCAGAGTATGTGTTTTTTCGCTGCCAGGCAGGGGATGCGGTCTATGAGATGTGGTCCACCAACGGTGACAATGTCTACAGCGGCTGGTACGACGGTGGCGATAGCGTTGGTAACAGCTTGGGCCTGCACGATGCCTACCGGACGGCCTGGCCAAATCTGCTATTGCGCCTGACGCATCTGGACACCGGCGAGGCGTTCAGCCACGTCTGGCGTGAGCGGCAGCTCACTGGGTTGGACATCGATTCGCGCGGCTATCAGCTGGTAAAGGCCAAGAACCTCAGCGCCGTGCGCGCAGAAGTGTTCAGTGCGCCGCGAGACCCCACCTACAACTACTACAGTGCCACCGCAGCTTCGCAGTTGTATGCCTATGCACAACCGGCCGCCTACATCGCCATCAAGGGCCCGGGCCTGCTCTACCCCAGGGTAGGACACACACACTATGGCAACTATAGTGGCTGGTACGAGAACTGGCCTGGCGCGCTTGGCCTCTATAACAAGGTCACGCTCAAGCGTTACCCCACCTGCAGCGTGTCGAGCGTTACACCCTACGTCGTGTTTCCATCGATCAGCGTGAGCGAGATCAATGCCGGGGGTAGCCGCGAGATGCCCTTCCAGATCAACTTTCGCTGCCAGAGCAACATCGTGAACAGCACCAGCGCCAACGGGACGGCCATTGGCATCAAGGTGTCTTCCGGCGCCCTGGCTGCGTCGTCTTCCTTGGGCCTGGTCAATGCTCAAGGCGGCCTGACCTACCTGCTGGCGGACCGTTATGGCCAGGCAGGTGTGGCCCAGGGAGTAGGTATACGGATGCTGCGCGGCGGTGCGCCCATCAACTTGCTGGCCAATGAGGATTCTGCCAATGGCAGTGGTGCGGCTGGCCGGGGTTGGTACCCGGTGATCAGTAGCGCTGCCAACCTGACCGGCACTGTCAATGGCATCGGCCAATACACCGAGACATTCCGAGCGCGTCTGGAAAAACTCTCCACCGGCACCCGGCCTACCGTAAGGCCTGGCCGGGTTGAGGCCACAGCGCAGGTAGTGATACGTGTTCAGTAGCTGCGGGCAGCGTCTGCTGCTGCTGGTCGCTATGCTGAGTAGCACGCTCGCCGACGCTGGGGTCACTGCCGAGCGCACGAGGGTCATCGTGCATGAGGGCCAGCGCGAAACCTCACTGGCACTTGTCAATCAAAACGCCTATCCGGTCGTGGTCCAGACCTGGGTCGACAATGGGGATCTGGCTGTCACACCCGACACCGCAAGCGCACCGATCATGCCGCTTCCCCCGGTGTTCAGGCTTGAAGCCCAACAGCAGCGGAGCGTGCGCCTCGTGACGACCGGGCAGGTGCTTGCCCAGGATCGAGAATCGTTGTACTGGCTTAATGTGTACGAGATTCCACCTCGGCCAACCGAGGTGCTCGACGAGGGCGCGACGCGCCTGACGATCACGCTACGCACTCAGCTGAAAGTCATCTACCGGCCAAAGGGCCTGTCGAAAATGGCTGAGCAAGCGGCTGCGCATGTGCAGGTCACTGCCCAAGGTCGTCATGTGCGGTTGCAAAATCCGACGCCTTTCTACATCTCGTTGTCCCATGCAGAGATCGGCGAAGGCAAGCGCTCGATCGTTCTGGATACGCCTATGCTGGCGCCGTTCAGCACGCAACAGCTAACAGCGCCAGCCACCGTACCCAGCGGAGCGACATTGCGCTTTTCATGGCTGGACGATGATGGCAATGCCCACGATGGTGAGCGGCCCATCAAACATCTGTTGCCCATCAGTGATGTAGCAGGGCCGCCTGCCTTCTCGCAAGATTGAGACTCGTCTTATTCAGATCCATCTGTCCCGCCCCTAGGCTGGCTGCATGAAGCTAGCCAACCTGTTACCTGCCGCCCAGTGGAACCTGTCGACGCCTATTGCAGCGCGTAATCTTTTACGCCTGCTTGCGATCACCCTCGTAGCGGGTGTCTATGTCGGTGCCTACGGTCACATGCGCATGACCCTGAACGAGGAGATTTCGTCCCGGCGCAGGTACATGAACGAGGCCATCTTCAGCGCCCAGGATTTCTTTGTCAGCCGTCAGACCTTGCTCAAGTCGCTGGGGCTCTCGACGGTCAAACACGCTGCCACGTCGGACGGTAGCCAGACATATATTCCGGGCGAGGAAGTCCATATTGTTCTACGTCAGCCCAGCGGTATCTGGAGCTTGTGGCTGACGCCGCGCATGCTGGATTTTCTGCGCACCAAGCAGACCAACCTGGTATACGTGCCGCACGCCCCGGATGCGCCGGTGCAGTGGCTCTACAGCCGGCCTGAGGTTCCCCCCCTTGTTCCCAACGCCGTGTTGCAACGCCTGCGCGGATCGACCGGCGAACCTGGGAACGAGGAAATCTGGCTGGCGGACCCTGGAGACGATAAACCGCCCTCGCTCTACATTTTCATTGCCATGGATGAGCGCGACCGCGCTTCAGGTTGGCTAGGGCTTGAAGTCGAAGGCCCGCAGTTGGTCGCAGCGTTGCGCCATGAGCAGGCGGGTGACTTCCAACTGGTCGACAGCGCAAGCCAGATCATCGCCAGCAGGGACCGCGAGCAGCAACTGACCTCCCAGCGCCATACGGCAACGCGTGTGGATGACGGTTTTGGTTGGGAGGGCGGCCATTGGCTTCCGGACCGCCTGACCATTCGCAAACAGCTCGAGCATTCGGATTGGCAGATCATCTACAGCACGCCCTTGGCCTCTATCGTCCCAGCGCTGATTCTGCCGTTCGGGCTGGCAGTGTCGATCAGTGTCGCTGTCACACTGTTGATGCTGTGGCTGGTCCGCCGGGTCGACGTGCGGCTCATCCGCCCGGCAGCTGCTCGAATCGAGGCACTGGTTGAGAGCGAAGCGTTCAGCAGTGCCGTCATCCGCACCGCCCCGGTTGCGCTGTGCGTGTTGCGTCGCAGTGACGGTGCAGTGGTGCTGGCCAATCGGCTGAGCGAGCAGTGGCTTGTGATGGGTGATGAGCGAACCCGAGCCTGCCAGGACTGGATTACCCGTGCGTTCGGCAAGCCTGCGCAGACCAGTTGCACAGAGGAGCTGCAAATGGCCGATGGTCGTCACCTGTGCCTGAGTTACGCACCGACCCGCTATCGACGTGAAGAGGTTCTGATCTGCGCCTTCAGCGACATCACCGAACGAAAAACCGCCGAGCTTTCGCTGCAACAGGCCAGGGCGCTGGCTGATGCTGCCAATGAAGCGAAAACGCTGTTTCTGGCTACGATGAGCCATGAAATCCGCACCCCGCTCTTCGGCATGCTGGCAACGCTCGAACTGCTTTCACGCACCCACCTTGACAGCCAGCAAAGGGGGTACCTCAATGCCATCGAAGGCTCATCTTCTACCTTGCTGCAGCTGATCTGCGATGTGCTGGATGTATCCAAGATCGAGGCTGGGCAACTGGCGCTGGAAGTCTGTGCGTTCTCACCTGTCGAGCTGACCCGGGACGTTATGCAGGGCTATATGGGTGCTGCACACACCAAAGGGTTGCAGTTGCTCAGTTGCATGGACCCGCAGCTTCCTGAGCAGGTATTGGGCGACACGACGCGTACCCGCCAGATCCTTGGCAACCTGCTCAGCAACGCGGTCAAGTTCACCCGCAGTGGCCGAATCATGGTCAGGCTTCACCTGGTTGGGGTCGAAGGAGAGCGCATGATGCTGCGCTGGCAGGTAGTGGACACGGGGCAGGGCATCCCCGAGCAGGACCAGCAACACCTGTTCGAGCCCTTCTTTCAAAGTGGTTCCAGTACCAACACGGTGCCAGGGACCGGCCTGGGGCTGTCCATCTGCAAGCGGCTGGTCGAGTTGATGAACGGGTCTATTCGTGTGTTCAGCGAGCCTGGTCTGGGCAGCAGCTTCTCGTTCACGCTGCCGCTCGGGCAATTGGCGCTCGACGAGGATCAAAGCTGGGTCCAGCCTTTGCTCAACCAAGGTGTGATGGTTTATTCACCTGTTCCCGAACTGGCCGATCATGCCGCTGGCTGGCTGCGTCGCTGGGGCGCCCGGGCGCAGGTGATTGCCGTGCCGGACGTCCGTCATGAACCGGGCATCGTGCTGGTCGAGTTATGTCCAGGGCCTGCCAGCTCGGCTGTCATCAGGCAATGGCCTGGCCCATTGGTACTGGCCTGCGCCGATGAGCACGCGCTTTCTCGCCCTTCGGCTCAATATTGGCAGGTGGGGCTGAACAATCTTCAGTGCCTTAACCAGGCGGTGAGCCAGGCCCAGGGCATCGAGGCCCGACACAGCGCGACAGCCCGTCAGGCAATGATCGAAACCAAACTGTGCATTCATGTGCTGGTGGCTGAGGACAATGTCATCAACCAGCTGATCCTGCGGGATCAACTGGAGAAGCTCGGCTGCACGGTCACCCTTGCCAATGATGGCGAGCAAGCGCTGGCGCTGTGTCAGAAGGAAGTCTTCGACCTGGTGCTGACCGATGTGAACATGCCCAGGATCAACGGGTACCACCTGGCGCAGAACCTGCGCCAACAGGGCCATACCATACCCATTGTGGGCGCAACCGCCAACGCCATGCTTGATGAGGCGGAGCGTTGCCTGGGCGCCGGAATGGATCAGTTTCTGGTCAAACCCTTCACGTTGCACGCGCTCTATCAGTGCCTGCTGCCGTATCGCAAGGGCGCGGCCTGATGCTCTATCGCGTTCTGATCGTCGAGGATCACCCTTTTCAACACCAGCACCTGGCAAAGCTGTTCAGGTCCGTCGGTGGGTTCGACGTCGAGCTGCAGGCCGATGCCAACCTGGCGATCGAGCAGTTGCGCAACCAGGCCTACCACCTTGTTGTCACTGACTTGATGATGCCGGAACTGGACGGGGTACAGTTCATCCAGAAGATGAGCCTGCTACCGACGCCTCCGGCGCTGGGGTTGATGACCGCGGCTTCTGCGCGCGTGCTCGCCGGTGTTGGCAAGGTCGCCGAAAACCTCGGTATCCGCCTGGCCGGCATGATCAGCAAGCCCGTGCTGACGCATCATGTCACTGCGCTGCGTCGCTACATGGACAGCGCCTGCGCTCAAGGCCACCTGAAACCTCGATCCTGTTCAGGTGGTCATTCGGCCAGCACGCTTACCCGTGCACTGCAGACGGGCGAGATCCAGGCGTGGTTTCAGCCCAAAAAATCCATGCTCGACGGCAGGATCGTCGGTGCTGAAGCTCTGGCCAGATGGCTGCATCCGGCCGAGGGGCTCTTGCTGCCGCGGGCATTTCTGCCCGACTTGGAGTCTGCAAGGCTCGATTTGCAATTGCTGTACAACATGCTTGAGCAAACGCTCACCGCTCAATCGCTTTGGGCCGCAGAAGGATACAGGCTGCCGGTCTCGATCAATCTGCCTACACACCTGCTGGACCGTTCCGATCTGGTCGACGCCCTGCACCGAAAGGTTCGAGGACAAGGCGCCGACCCCAGGACCATCACCTTCGAGTTGACAGAAACGTCGACCACCCGGCGCTCCAGCGATTACTTTGCAGGAACGTGCCGGCTGCGCATGATGGGCTTTGGCCTGGCACAGGATGATTTCGGCAAGGGGTACAGTTCCTATTCCAACCTGATCTCCACGCCTTTCACCGAAATGAAGATCGATCGCTCCTTGGTCCATGGTTGTGCAGGCAACCCCGACATGGCCATCGCCTTGGCCAGTGCCGTCCACCTCGGACGCGCGTTGGGGCTGGTGACAGTAGCAGAAGGTGTTGAAACGCGAGATGAGTTGGAGGTTGTCCGCAAGGCTCAGTGTCACCAAGTGCAGGGGTTCATCATCTCCCCAGCCGTGGACCGAGACAACATGCTCTGCTTGCTCAATGGGCAGAGCGTCGAGTAATAAAATACTCGAAGAAACGTTTCAGTCGCGTAAGTATGTCGCTATATGTCATGAATTTTGTGTCTGTTAGAGCACTCTCACCGTCATAGAGTGATGTCGACGATCAACACCATGAAAAATGCAAGCTTGCGCATGGACAAACTTGCGCGCAGCTCTCAGCGCCTGAACAAGGCAATCCTGCTACTTAGTGGGCTCATGCTACTGTTGTCCAGTACGTGTTACTGGGCAGTATCGCGCCTGCTCGAATCGGAGCAGCAGCGGCTGGAGCTGCATTTTGCCCGGGTGATCGAAATCATCCATGAGCACGAGATCTTCCTGCAGAATCTGGCCAACAGCATGCCAGCCGGTGGCGAGCTTCCTCCACCCGTGCAGCAGGGCGTCACAATGCTCGATTCAACGAGCATCGACGGCAAGACACTGCTCAAGGCAAAGGGATTCGAACTCTCCTTACCCTTCACCCTGGCCTACACCGGCGATTTCCGGGACCAGGAGGTACGCGGCGCCTTGGGGTTGGGGTTGCGTCTGACCGACTACTACGGGGGGTTCTGGGCCCGCTCGTTCTACGCATCGCCACAACTGTTCGTGCTCGAACGGGGAACGGGCGCAAGCATTGCCGTGCCTGCTGCTGGCGACCAGCGTCAGCATCAGCCGCTGCTGCCTCGCCATTATGTAACCGTGGTCGATCGCTTGGTGCACTTGCTGGCTCAACCCGACGTGCTGCCCGACCAGCGTGTCCATTGGGTGCGAGCGCCAGCACGCCTTTACAACGACAACCTGCGCATGGTCTCGCTTTTGAAGCTGGCGCCCGAGCACACCCTCAAGCCGAGTGCGACGGGCGATAGGGAAATGGTTTTGGCTGCGGTAATGGATACGGAGCAGGTCGATGAATTCGAGCGTGTGCTCCGGCTATCGGTCTACAACCAGTTCACCCTGATCTCCCCAGATGGCAAGATCTTGATGGGAGAGCGCGGCAAGGGTGATCTGGCCCCGCTTGGCCTGAGCTTCAACCGGAGCGGCTTGCGTTTCAAGATGATGTCGTCGTCGGGAGACGCGTGGACTGGGCTGTATGCCATCAGCTACGGGGACTTTCTGCGCTACGCCAAATGGCCGCTGCTTGGCCTGGCGCTGACAATCATCGCTGCGATCCTGCTGGGGCTCTGGGTCAATCACTGGTACAAGTCGCGCATCGTTAGGCCCGCACAACGAGCACAAATCCGGCTGGCTGAAAGCGAGGCCTTTAGCCGCATCATACTTCACAACGTGCCGGTCGGGCTGTGCGTCGTGAGGCGCCACGATCACAGGGTGTTGTTGGAAAACGAATGCGCGGTACAACTGGGCGTTACCGCAGCGGTGCTGCAACTGCTGCGCGATAATCACGGTGACCAGGCGCCCGGCGAACTGTGCCTGCTGGTGGATGGGCGTTACGTCCAGGTGATGGCGGTCGCTACCCGTTACGACGGAGAAGACGTGTTTCTGTGCGGCTGCAATGACATCACTCGCCATGTCGACGAACAATTGCAGCTCAACCAGGCCCACCAGCGTGCGACGGCTGCCAATGAGGCCAAGACCGTTTTCCTGGCTACCATGAGCCATGAAATTAGAACCCCGCTCTACGGTGTGCTGGGCAATCTTGAACTGCTGTCGCTGACCGAGCTCAGTGAGCGCCAGCGGCATTACCTGCAAATCATCGAAAACTCGTCGACAGTGCTGTTCCAGCTGATCAGTAATGTTCTGGATGTGACCAAGATCGAGTCTGGGTGGCTTTCGAGCATGCCGCTTTCGATCCGCGTCAGCTGGTTGACGACGCGCACGCCAGTTTCGAGGCCACAGCGCAGGGCAAAGGGCTGCAGCTTGAGGCTGAAATCGACGCCCAGGTGCCTGCACAGGTAGAAGGGGATGCCGGGCGGATCAGGCAGATCCTGCACAACTTGCTAGGCAACGCGATCAAGTTCACCCCCTCCGGACGCGTACGCCTGCGCCTGATTGTTCAAGAACGAAGCGAGCAGGACGTGTTGATGCAATGGCAAGTGACGGACACCGGAAAAGGTATTCCTGAAAAAGACCTGGAGCATTTGTTCAAACCGTTCTTTCAGGTGTCCGCAGGGCAGGAAGGTGGGGGGGCTGGACTCGGGCTTTCCATCTGTTCACGCTTGAGCGAGTCGATGGGCGGTACCATGCGCGTGGTCAGTGAGCCTGGCCTTGGGAGCAGCTTTTCCCTGTTCATACGCTTGCCCATTGGGACCTCCCCGCCGGCCATGGTACCAGCGTCAAAAGAGGGTTCGCAGGCGCCGTCTGCGCCATTGAAATTGAGCGTATTGGTAGCCGAGGATAACCCGGTCAGCCAAGCGGTCATGTGTGAGCAGCTCGAAGCCATTGGGGCTTATCCAATCGTCGCGGCTGATGGCCACCAGGCACTTCAACTCTGGCAATCCAAGCGTTTCGACATGGTCATCACCGACATCAACATGCCCAGGATGAACGGCTACGCGCTGACCCGCACGCTGCGAGAGGCAGGTGTCGAAGTACCCATCATCGGCATCACCGCCAATGCGCTGCGCGAAGAAGGTGAACGTTGCCTGCAAGCGGGCATGACCGCGTGGATAGTCAAACCTCTGAGCCTTGGTACCCTGCGGCAGGTATTGATGAAACACTGCCCCGGATCGACCGATACTCATGCTGCAAACGACCCGGGCAAAGAGGATTTTTCAGGCTGCATTCAATTGTCCCAGCCCATGCGTCAATTGCTTGCCCAGACGTTGGCAAGCGATATTGAGCAGTTGGAAAAAGGGGTCGTCGAGCACGACGCGGTTCTGGTCCAGCAACGGTTGCACAGTTTGAGCGGTGCACTGGCCAGCATCAACGCATCCGCTTTGTACAGCGCATGCCAACGACTGGAAAACATGTTGCAGGAGTTGCCGCTGGATGCACGCCTGGGCGGGCAGGTCCGTGCGCTGTGTGGGCGGCTTGCCCAGGTCGCGCAACGCTTGTCAGACGAGATTCCCGGATGAGCCTTGTCCCCTATTGGAGTATTTCTGCATGCCTCATCACAAGGTTGTCATCGCTGACGATCATCCCATCGTCCTGCTGGGGGTGCGTGAAGTCATTCAACGCATCGGGCGTTATAAAGTCGTCGGTCAAGCCACCAACTCATCTGAATTGATCGATCAACTGCGCCTGCACAACCCTCGCACCCTGATCACCGACTTCAATATGCCGGGCGATTGCACCTACGGGGATGGTTTCAAGCTCATCGAGTACATTTTGCGCCACTTCCCGGACACCCAGGTCCTCATTCTGACCATGATTTCCAATGGGTTGATTCTTTCCCGGCTTCAGGAACTGGGTGTGGCAGGGGTCATTCAAAAAAATCACCTGCATGATGAAATCGAAAAAGCGTTGAGTGCCATCCGCAAGCGGCGTCGGTACCGAAGCCCCCTGCCGGCACCCACATCCGTAGTGCGCGAAGCCGTGAAGGTCGAGGCACGCTTCAATCAGCTGTCCCCCAGGGAACTCGAAGTCGTCCGCCTGTTTGTCACTGGCATGACCGTAGGTGATATCGCGCGGCAACTGTCGCGCAGCAACAAGACAGTCAGCGCGCAGAAAATATCGGCAATGCGCAAGCTCAATGTCGACAGTGACCAGGACTTGCTGACTTACTGTATCGAATCCAGGCAATTTCAGTAGCGAGGGTCTGTGCCAGGCTAGGGAGTTGGAAAGCGGGTGCGTGGCCGTAAGCGGGGCGTACAGACAATTGGGTACGCGTCGAACAAAAACCAGCTTCTCGCTGGGCATCTTACCGGCATTCAGCCAGCGATGATCATCCAGGACGCTACGCCGGATTCAGCCAATCTACATTCCGCGCTTGGATGACCAGTTTGAACGTAGAGCCAGTTGCATTGGCGTGGCATACCGAATAGTCGCCAACAGGGTATAGCGCATTGCGTCCCCATGGCCCTGCCTTGCTTTGCAGTTTGATATCGATCTGGTCGCCTTCGCAGGCTGTCAGATCAAAGGCATTACCGCTCGATGCTTGTGTGACTCTCCACGCTGTGGGGTCTTGCTGCTTGATGCGCTTTACTTCCACCAGACCATGTGTTGTTGCAATAACCCCTTACCAAAATGGTCTCCGCTGCGAACGTACAGGCGGTAGCCGGCTTCACTGTGCCGGAAATAGAGCACCAGAGGTTGGGCAGCAGAAGATTTCTCGAAAGCGACCAGCCCCAGTTCTTGACCGAGGTTTCAATCCTTGTCGGAACAATCAAGTACGCCCAGTGTACCGGCGCCGTCCACGGCGTACCCGGGTGTGGTCAGAGGGCTTGCTAGTGCCACTTTGCCGCGGTCATGCTGTCGAAGGTGTTCAACGGGCAGTCAGCTGCATGCAGTGTCGCGATCAGGAGGCTATGCCGATGTGCGCGAGAGGACTAACCGGAACGGGTTCCAAACGCAGGATGCAAGAAAGCCCGGCACCTGGCCGTAATGCTGTTCACTTAAGCGGAGCAGCCTTACGATCCACCGGATACCGGGTTTTGGAAATCTTCACCGTCCTTGGCCTTCCTGGCCTTGGGCGGTGATCCAGAAACATCCCTGCTATACCTCCTCTCAGTTCAGCCAACCTTCTGCCCGTTGCCGACACCGGATTGGCAGCTGCCATCACGATCAATTGCACCGCGATGTACTGACGGGCAGGCTTGAAGCGTATGTCCGAGGGCGTTCGCCCAAAGGCCACCGCGGCCTGGCTGGCCTCGCGACGAATGATGTTGTAAGCCAGCAACAGCCCCCAGACCTCCTGATAAATCAGTTCGACCTTCTTGCTGCGCAGCGTCACCGCGTTCTGCTGCATAGAGCTTTTGATGTCCCGAAAGCCCAGCCCGATCTCCCAGCGTTCCAGGTACAGCTCGGCGACAGCCTCTGCACTGTAACCTTCAACCGGCAGCAAAGTGAGCAGCGACCTGACGTGCCCTTGGCTTTATAGCTGACTTCACGTATTTCCCAATGTGTGGGCAAGTTCGGATTTTTTTTCCGAGCCTGAGGCGAGCCTTTCATCCGCACACGCCGATCGTGCTCGCCATAGCGCTCGACTTCCTCCGTGACCAGATTCTTGCGAGCTGGGGTCAGCCAGTGACGATTGCTGCCACCCTCGGCGACCAACCAGAGCACCTGGTCGCTGGGCAGGCGGCGACGTCTTATGGTGGCTTGTGCCGAGAGGTTCAGCGCACTGGTGCCCCACTCAACTGGGATGTTCTGAGTGAAGGTACTTAGGTCAGAGAAATTGAAGAGATCGCCGAGGTCGAGCAATTGCTGCTGAATGGGCATAAAAAATCCGATACCAGAGGGCTGGTATCGGTTTTTCTAGAAACCCCAGCTTGGACTCAAATGCTTAAGTGAACAGCATTACGGCTTAAGCCGGGGTTTTCATTGCACGAGCGCGCAATCAGAGCATCGAACGGCCCTTGTTGGCGGCAATGCGCATGCGCAGTGCGTTCAACTTGATGAAGCCTGCGGCATCGGCCTGGTTGTAGGCGCCGCCATCTTCCTCGAAGGTCGCGATGTTGGCATCGAACAGCGAATCGTCCGACTTGCGGCCAACCACGGTAACGTTGCCCTTGTACAGCTTCAGGCGCACGACGCCGTTCACGTTGACCTGGGAAGCGTCGATCATCTGCTGCAGCATCAGACGCTCAGGGCTCCACCAGTAGCCGGTGTAGATCAGGCTGGCGTACTTCGGCATCAGCTCATCTTTCAGGTGAGCGACTTCGCGGTCCAGGGTGATCGACTCGATGGCACGGTGCGCCTTGAGCATGATGGTGCCGCCAGGGGTCTCGTAGCAGCCACGCGACTTCATGCCGACGTAACGGTTTTCCACGATGTCGAGGCGGCCGATGCCGTTGGCACCACCGATACGGTTCAGGTCGGCCAGGACGGTGGCCGGGGTTTTCTCGACGCCGTCAATGGCAACGATGTCGCCGTTGCGGTAGGTCAGCTCGATGTAGGTCGCCTGGTCCGGGGCGCTCTCAGGCGAGACGCTCCATTTCCACATGTCTTCTTCGTGCTCGGTCCAGGTATCTTCCAGGACACCGCCTTCGTAGGAGATGTGCAGCAGGTTGGCGTCCATCGAGTACGGCGACTTCTTCTTGCCGTGGCGCTCGATCGGGATGCCGTGCTTTTCGGCGTAGTCCATCAGCTTCTCGCGGGACAGCAGGTCCCACTCACGCCACGGGGCGATGACCTTGACGCCAGGCTTGAGGGCATAGGCACCCAGCTCGAAACGAACCTGATCGTTACCTTTGCCGGTGGCGCCGTGGGAAATGGCGTCAGCACCGGTTTCGTTGGCGATTTCGATCAGGCGCTTGGCGATCAGCGGACGGGCGATGGAAGTACCCAGCAGGTACTCGCCTTCGTAGACGGTGTTGGCGCGGAACATCGGGAACACGAAATCACGCACGAACTCTTCGCGCAGGTCGTCGATGTAGATCTCTTTAACGCCCATTGCCTGAGCCTTGGCACGGGCCGGCTCGACCTCTTCGCCCTGACCCAGGTCAGCGGTGAAGGTCACCACTTCGCAGTTGTAGGTATCCTGCAGCCACTTGAGAATCACCGAAGTATCAAGGCCGCCGGAATACGCCAGTACGACCTTTTTTACGTCCGCCATGCCATCACTCCACGGGGTTGTACGGAAAGGGATCGATTCTAACGGCCTTGCAGATAAAATTACAGTGGGGCGACAGCTTCTGACGACAAAGCGACAGGAACTGTCGGAAGGGCGACGGCGCCACTGAGCATGACGCCGAACCTGTGGGAGCGGGCTTGTCGGGGCGCCGAACCGCCGCGAACACCGGCGCAGCCGGTGCCATCTACTGCTTCGCGGGCTTGCCCGCTCCCACAGGGACTGCGCAGGCTCCCAACGTTTGAGGAGGCCGTAAGAAAAGAATGCGGTTTACTTAGCCGCTGGCGCAGGAGCCGTTGGCTCAGGGGCTTTTTCGGCGGGTTTCTCCACCGGCTTCTCAACCACCGCAACCCGGTCCAGTTCGATATTCACTCGCCGGTTGCGCGCCCGGTTGGCAGGGCTGTTGTTTTTCGCCACCGGGTACTGCTCACCATGGAAGCGCACGATGATCTGCTCTTCCTTCAAGCCATGGGCCTTGAAGTAATCAGCCACCGACAATGCCCGACGGCGCGACAGGTCGCGGTTGGTCAGGCGGTTGCCGCTATTGTCCGAATGGCCGTCGAGCTCGATGTGGTTAACCGTCGGGTCGGCTTTCATGTAGTCAAGGATCAGGTCCAGACGCGCCTTGGCGGCTTCATCCAGTTCAATGCCGCCCCCCGGGAAGCCCACCTGAGTCTGACGCACCTGGTCGTAGTTCATCGCAAGCAGCTTGCCCGCGCAGGCCTGATAGTCGCTGTAAGCCTTGGCAAAGCTGACAGGCAACACCCGCACCTCCATCGGCCTGCCCGCCTCACCGGCATAGTTGCGCACCACCGTGCTGCGCCCGTCGAGCAGGCCATTGATCAGGCGGCTGGCCTGGCCTTGGGAGGAGCTGAACAGCACACCTGTACGGGCCATGCGCACACTGCCCAGGTTGATGTCGCCACGCCCGGGTTGCCATGGGGCCGCGGCCGCCAGCAGGTTGGCGGTGCCTGCACCCAGTACGTTGATGTCCGAGCGCAACTGGAACACCGGCTGCTCACCTGCACGGCGCACGAACTCACCACTGCCGAAACCTTCGATCGGCTGGATCAGGCGGCACTCGAACTGGTCACCCTCGACCTTCCAGGCGATGTTCTCCATGCGCGTCTGGAAAGTCAGTGCACCGGCCGGTAGGCAGGCGAACAGGGTCAACAGGGCTAGGTAACGCTGGCGCACGGGCGGCTCCACAAATTCTGACGGCTTACCTGCAAGCTATCGGACGCTGGCCGGAAAACTTGATAGCCGTGCTCGACCCAGGGTTTTCCGGTAGCATTGGGGCTTGAGTTCGACCCGCCTGGAATCCCCAATGTCCGATCGCCTGACCCTCCTGCGCCCCGACGACTGGCACATCCATCTGCGCGATGGTGCCGTCCTGCCCCACACCGTTGGCGACGTGGCGCGCACCTTCGCCCGTGCCATCATCATGCCAAACCTGGTTCCCCCGGTGCGCAATGCCGCCGAGGCTGGCGCCTACCGTGAGCGCATCCTTGCCGCGCGCCCGGCCGGTAGCCGCTTCGAGCCGCTGATGGTGCTGTACCTCACCGACCGTACCAGCCCCGAGGACGTCCGCGCGGCCAAGGCCAGCGGCATCGTGTACGCTGCCAAACTGTACCCGGCCGGCGCCACCACCAACTCCGACTCGGGCGTAACCAGCATCGACAACATCTTTCCGGCCATCGAGGCACTGGCGGAAGTTGGCATGCCCCTGCTGGTGCATGGCGAAGTGACCCGTAGCGAAATCGACGTGTTCGACCGCGAGAAGCGCTTCATCGACGAGCATATGCGCCGTCTGGTCGAGCGCTTCCCTACGTTGAAAGTGGTGTTCGAACACATCACCACCGGCGATGCCGCGCAGTTCGTCACCGAGGCCCCGGCCAACGTTGGCGCGACCATCACCGCCCAGCACCTGCTGTACAACCGCAACCACATGCTGGTTGGCGGCATTCGCCCGCACTTCTACTGCCTGCCGATCCTCAAGCGCAACACCCACCAGGTGGCGCTGCTGGATGCGGCCACCAGCGGCAACCCGAAGTTCTTCCTCGGCACAGATTCGGCACCTCACGCCCGCCACGCCAAGGAAGCCGCCTGCGGTTGCGCCGGTTGCTACACCGCCTATGCGGCCATCGAAATGTACGCCGAAGCGTTCGAACAACGGAACGCACTGGACAAGCTGGAAGGCTTTGCCAGCCTGCACGGTCCGGCTTTCTATGGCCTGCCTGCAAACACCGACACCATTACCCTGGTCCGCGAAGAGTGGACCGCCCCGGACAGCCTGCCGTTTGGCGAGCAGACGGTAATCCCGCTGCGCGCGGGTGAAAAACTGCGTTGGCGCCTGCTGGAGGACAACGCGTGAGCGAAGACCTCTACGAAGACGACCTGGACTCCCAGGGCAGCAGCGGTTCGCGCCACCCGATGGCCGAGCGTTTCCGTGGCTACCTGCCGGTCGTGGTGGATGTGGAAACCGGTGGTTTCAACAGCGCCACCGATGCCCTGCTGGAAATTGCCGCCGTCACCATCGGCATGGACGAGAAAGGCTTCCTGTTCCCCGAGCACACCTACTTCCACCGGGTGGAGCCGTTCGAGGGTGCCAATATCGAAGCCGCGGCGTTGGAGTTCACTGGTATCAAGCTGGACCACCCGCTGCGCATGGCCGTCAGCGAGGAAAGCGCGCTGACCGACATCTTCCGTGGCGTGCGCAAGGCGCTCAAGGCCAATGGCTGCAAGCGGGCGATCCTGGTCGGCCATAACAGCAGCTTCGACCTGGGCTTCCTCAATGCAGCGGTAGCGCGCAACGACCTGAAGCGTAACCCGTTCCACCCGTTCTCCAGCTTTGACACCGCTACCTTGGCGGGCCTGGCGTATGGGCAGACCGTGCTGGCGCGCGCCTGCCAAAGTGCGGACATCGACTTCGACGGGCGTGAAGCGCACTCGGCGCGATACGACACCGAGAAGACGGCAGAGCTGTTCTGCGGCATCGTCAACCGCTGGAAAGAAATGGGCGGCTGGCGCGACTTCAACGACTAAGCAGCTGCAAGCCACAAGCTTCAAGCAGCAAGAAAGGGCAGACAGCACGCGCTCGTTTTTTCTTGAAGCTTGCAGCTTAAAACTTGAAGCAAAAAAAACCGGCCACCAGGGCCGGTTTTTTCATGCACGCAGCAATTACAGCTTGCCGGCGTTCTCGCTCAGGTAGGCAGCAACGCCTTCTGGCGAAGCGTTCATGCCTTTGTCGCCTTTTTTCCAGTTGGCAGGGCAGACTTCGCCGTGCTCCTCGTGGAACTGCAGGGCGTCAACCAGGCGCAGCAGCTCGTCCATGTTACGGCCCAGTGGCAGGTCGTTGACGATCTGCGAACGGACAACTCCGTTGGTGTCGATCAGGAAGGCGCCACGGAAAGCCACGCCGCCTTCGGACTCGACGTCGTAGGCTTTGCAGATTTCGTGAGTCATGTCGGCAGCCAGGGTGTACTTCACCTGGCCGATGCCGCCGTTGTTGACCGGGGTGTTACGCCAGGCGTTGTGGGTGAAGTGCGAGTCGATCGACACGCCGATCACTTCTACGTTACGGGCCTGGAAGTCCGGGATGCGGTTGTCCAGGGCGATCAGCTCGGACGGGCAGACAAAGGTGAAGTCCAGCGGGTAGAAGAACACCAGGCCGTACTTGCCCTTGATGGCCGAAGCCAGGTTGAAGCTGTCGACGATCTCGCCATTGCCCAGCACGGCCGGAACGGTGAAATCGGGGGCTTTCTTACCAACGAGTACGCTCATTGTAATCTCCTGATGAGGGTGAAAAACCGTTTGCCGGGCCAGACGGGCTTGCCCGACATCCAACAAAGGCCGACCATCATACACGGCTTCTGATGACAGGCCGAATCCATCAGGCAGCCAACCGCCGGTCGCTCAAGCACGGCCCTTCCAGAAAGTCCTTTGACAAGCATTCTCATTAACATTAAGCTCCAACCCATCGACTCAACCCGCGATGGTCAGCCCTTATGTATGTGTGTCTTTGTGTCGGCGTTACCGACGGACAGATCCGCGATGCGATCTATGAAGGATGCTGCAGTTACAAGGAAGTGCGAGCCGCGACCAATGTCGCAAGCCAGTGTGGCAAATGCGCCTGCCTGGCCAAGCAGGTGGTCCGTGAGACCCTGGCAGAGCTTCAGGTGAGCCAGGCAGCCCTGCCCTACCCCGTAGAATTTACCGCAGCCTGAAACCCCAGAATTCAAAGAACCGGACCCTGTGTCCGGTTTTTTTATGCCTGCAATTCAATAAGTTAGCGCCGCAACGCGGTTCACAAACATTCTTATTCCTATTAATTTTCACTTATTATTCAATAACTTAGGTTTGACACTCCTAAGTATCGGGCTCAAACTTCACTGTATTGGCACACTTCTTCAGGGCAGGAACCCGCAATGAAAGGCGACGTAAGCGTCATCCAGCATCTCAACAAGATCCTCGGAAACGAGCTGGTCGCGATCAACCAGTACTTCCTGCACGCACGCATGTACGAAGATTGGGGCCTGAACAAACTCGGCAAGCTCGAGTACAAGGAATCCATCCACGCGATGAAAGACGCTGACAAACTGATCAAGCGTATTCTCTTCCTCGAAGGTATCCCGAACGTTCAGGACCTGGGCAAGCTGATGATCGGCGAGCACACCAAGGAAATGCTCGAGTGTGATCTGAAGCTCGAGAAGAAAGCCTTGGTAGACCTGAAGGCGGCCATTGCGCATTGCGAAACGGCTGGCGACTTCGGCTCGCGTGACATGCTTGAAGATATTCTCGAGTCCGAGGAAGAGCACATCGACTGGCTGGAAACCCAACTGGGTCTGATCGACAAGATCACTATCGAGAATTACCTGCAGTCGCAAATGGGCGAAGAGTAATTCTTCACCGCATAAAAAAACCCGCGATCCGCGGGTTTTTTTATGCTTGCCGGAAAATCAGGCTTCGGACGCCTTGGCCTTGGCAGCCGCTTCCTTGATCAGGGTCTGCAACTCACCCTTCTCGAACATTTCCAGCATGATGTCGCTGCCGCCAACCAGCTCACCGGCTACCCACAGCTGTGGGAAGGTCGGCCAGTTGGCGTACTTTGGCAGGTTGGCGCGGATTTCCGGGTTCTGCAGGATGTCGACGTAGGCGAACTTCTCGCCACAACCCATCACAGCCTGCGATGCCTTGGCCGAGAACCCGCACTGCGGGGCATTCGGCGAGCCTTTCATGTAAAGCAGAATGGTGTTGTTGGCAATCTGCTCTTTGATCGTATCGATGATATCCATCTAGCACCTCAGCTGAACTTTCCGACGCGGTCGTCGGCACGGTGACGCATTGTAACGGAAAGCCGAGCGGCGTGCTCGGCCTTACCATTGCTCATGCGGCCTCTACCTGCACGGGCACGCCATTGAGTGCAGCGTTGCCGGAAACAGCGTCCCGAAAGCGCTCGTCGGTAAGGTCATTGGCACTCACGCCGGGTTGTGCCTGGGCGATCTGCATGTGTACGCCCTGGCGGCCATGGCCGAAGCCATGGGGCAGGCTGACCACACCCGGCATCATGTCTTCGCAGGCCTGCACCTCGATTTCCAGATCACCCGTACGCGAACGGATACGCACCCGCTGGCCGTCCTGCAGGTGCCGCGCTTGCAGGTCTTGCGGGTGCATCAACAACTGATGGCGTGGCTTGCCTTTCACCAGGCGATGGAAGTTGTGCATCCATGAATTGTTGCTGCGCACATGGCGGCGGCCGATCAGCAGCAGTTCACCCGCTACAGGGGGCGCCAGTTGTACGAGGCGACTCAGGTCGTCCAGCAATACCTGAGGTGCAGCTTCAACAGCCTTGCTGACCGTCGCCAGGCGTGCCGCGAGGTTCCTGCGTAAAGGCCCTAGATCAAGGCCGTGCGGGTGCTCATCCAGTGTTGCCAGGGATAACCGCCACGGTGTTGCGTCGCCATAGCGCCCTTTGCGCAAGGCCAGGTCGATCATCTGCGCAGGCGCCACGGTTGGTTTCAATTCAAGCTCGGCGCGCCTGGCGAATGCCCGCGCCAGGCCGACGAAGATTTCCCAGTCGTGCAGCGCCCCTTCCGGCTTGGCCAGGATCGCCCGATTGAAGCGGGTGACGTTGCGCACGGCCAGCAGGTTGAAGGTGCTGTCGTAGTGGTCGTTTTCCAGCGCGCTGGTGGAAGGCAGGATCAGGTCGGCATGCCGGGTGGTTTCGTTGATGTAGAGGTCGAGGCTGAGCATGAACTCAAGCCCCTCCAGCGCTGCATCCAGCTGGCGGCCGTTAGGGGTGGATAGCACGGGGTTGCCGGCCACTGTCACCAGCGCGCGAACCTGCCCTTCGCCTGGTGTCAACATCTCTTCGGCCAGGGCCGCCACGGGCAACTCGCCACCGTACTCGGGCAAGCCCGATACCCGGCTTTGCCAGGCGTTGAAATGGCCACCCGAGGTGGTCGCCACCAGATCGACGGCAGGCTCCGTACACAACGCGCCGCCTTCACGATCGAGGTTGCCGGTCACCAGGTTGATCAGTTGCACCAGCCAATGGCAGAGTGTACCGAAGGCTTGGGTAGAGACACCCATGCGCCCATAACACACGGCCTTGCCTGCAGCGGCGAAATCCCGTGCCAGCTGGCGGATCTCCGACGCGGCAATACCACAATGCACGCTCATGGCCTCGGCACTGAGCGGCGCGAGTGCTTCGCGCACTTGTTGCAGGCCGTTGACCGGCAAGTGCGAGCCCTGCGCCAGGCCCTCTTCGAACAGGGTGTTGAGCAAGCCGCACAAAAAGGCCGCATCGCCACCCGGGCGAATGAACAGATGGGTATCGGCCATGGCCGCCGTCTCGCTGCGCCGCGGGTCCACCACTACCAGACGCCCTCCCCGCGCGCGCAAGGCCTTCAGGCGCTTCTCTACATCGGGCACGGTCATGATGCTGCCGTTCGAGGCCAACGGATTGCCGCCGAGAATCAGCATGAAGCGGGTCTGGTCGATATCCGGGATCGGCAGCAGCAGACCATGGCCATACATCAGGTGGCTGACCAGATGATGTGGCAACTGGTCCACCGACGTGGCCGAGAAACGGTTGCGCGTCTTGAGCAAGCCAAGGAAGTAGTTGCTGTGGGTCATCAGGCCATAGTTGTGCACGCTCGGGTTACCCTGATACACCGCCACGGCATTGCGCCCGTGCGCCTGCTGGATCACCCACAGCTTGTCGGCGGCCAGGGCAAAGGCCTCGTCCCAGCCAATGGCCTCCCAGCGCTGCCCCACCCGCTTGTGCGGCTGGCGCAGGCGGTCGGGGTCGGTCTGGATGTCTTGCAGAGCCACAGCCTTGGGGCAGACATGGCCACGGCTGAAAGGGTCTTCGGGGTCGCCTTTGATTGAGCTGATCAGCGCCCGCCCATCGTCTTCGTGGCTGACTTCGATGTTCAACCCGCAGATCGCTTCGCACAGGTGACAGGCACGGTGGTGCAGGGTCTTAGTCATGGCCGCCTCTGCCTTGTTGTTGTCGAACAGTGACTATGCGCCCGGCCCCTCCCCCGGGCCAGCGCCCTTCGCCGTGTGAATCCACCGACATCAGGCGCACGATTCGCGACAGCCATTTGCCAAATTGCCAGCAAGCCGTGTACAACCCTGTGTAGTAAATAAAAAACAGCACCGGCCCGCGGGTAAAGACACCCTTTGCAACATCCTTTCGAACAGGCCGCTGTTTCCCCCCTTGGCTTGAGGCGACATTTACTTATAGTATTGCGCCTTTCCCTATTTCGTCCGCCCCGTGCGGCTTACGCCGCAGGTCACTCCCGTTGTCAAAAAAAACCATACGGTCGACCTGCATACCGTTGCAGATAAGGTAGTCAATCATGAGCGCTAGGCACTTTCTCTCCCTGCTGGACTTCACCACCGACGAATTGCTCGGGGTGATCCGCCGCGGCATCGAGCTGAAGGACCTGCGCAAGCGAGGCGTGCTGTTCGAGCCCCTGAAGAACCGCGTATTGGGCATGATCTTCGAGAAGTCCTCGACCCGCACCCGGGTGTCGTTCGAAGCCGGCATGATCCAGCTCGGCGGCCAGGCCATCTTCCTGTCGCCGCGCGATACCCAGCTGGGCCGTGGCGAGCCGATCGGCGACAGCGCCATCGTGCTGTCGAGCATGGTCGACGTGGTGATGATCCGTACCCACGCACACAGTACCCTGACCGAATTCGCCGCCAAATCGCGCGTACCGGTCATCAACGGCCTGTCCGACGAGTCGCACCCGTGCCAGCTGCTGGCCGACATGCAGACCTTCCTGGAACACCGCGGCTCGATCCAGGGCAAGACCGTGACCTGGATCGGCGATGGCTTCAACATGTGCAACTCTTATATCGAGGCTGCCCGGCAGTTCGATTTCAAGCTGCGTATCGCCTGCCCCGAAGGCTATGAGCCGGATGAACGCTTCATGGCGCTGGGCGGTGACCGCGTGCAGATCATCCGTGACGCCAAGGAAGCCGTACGTGGCGCACACCTTGTGGTCACCGATGTCTGGACTTCCATGGGCCAGGAGGAGGAAACTGCGCGGCGCCTGGCGCATTTCGCGCCTTACCAGGTCACCCGCGAACTGCTCGACCTGGCGGCACCCGATGTCCTCTTCATGCACTGCCTGCCCGCCCACCGTGGCGAGGAAATCAGCCAGGACCTGCTCGACGACCCTCGCTCGGTCGCCTGGGACGAGGCTGAAAACCGCCTGCATGCACAGAAGGCGCTTCTCGAATTCCTTGTAGAACCGGCTTACCACCACGCATGAGTCAACCCCTACTGCTCAACCTGCGCAACCTCGCCTGCGGCTATGGCGACCAGCGCATCGTCCAGAACCTCAACCTGCACCTGAACGCAGGCGATATCGGTTGCCTGCTGGGTTCATCCGGTTGTGGCAAAACCACCACCCTGCGCGCCATTGCCGGCTTCGAGCCGGTGCATGACGGTGAAATCCAGCTGGCCGGCGACGTCATTTCCCGCGCCGGCTTCACCCTGGCCCCGGAAAAGCGCCGCATCGGCATGGTGTTCCAGGACTACGCGCTGTTCCCGCACCTGACCGTGGCGCAGAACATTGCCTTTGGCATCGCCAAGCACCCACGCCAGGCCGCCGTCATCGAAGAGATGCTGGAACTGGTCAAGCTGGGCGGCCTGGGCGGGCGTTACCCGCATGAGCTGTCTGGCGGCCAGCAGCAACGGGTCGCCCTGGCCCGCGCGCTGGCGCCAGAACCGCAGTTGCTGCTGCTCGACGAGCCATTCTCCAACCTTGACGTGGAGTTGCGCCGGCGCCTGAGCCATGAGGTTCGCGATATTCTCAAGAGCCGTGGCACCAGCGCCATCCTGGTGACCCATGACCAGGAAGAAGCCTTTGCCGTCAGCGATCACGTCGGTGTGTTCAAGGAAGGCCGCCTGGAGCAGTGGGACACGCCCTACAACCTTTATCACGAACCGCAGACGCCGTTCGTGGCCAGCTTCATTGGCCAGGGGTACTTCATCCGTGGGCAGATGAGCAGCCACGAGGCCGTCAATACCGAGCTGGGTGAACTGCGCGGCAACCGTGCGTACATCATGGCGCCGGGCAGTTCGGTGGACGTGCTGCTGCGGCCGGACGATATCGTGTATGCGCCGGACAGCCCGCTGAGGGCGGTTATCGTCGGCAAGAGCTTCCTGGGGGCATCGACCTTGTATCGCCTGCAATTGCCGACCGGCAGCCAGCTGGAAGCGATTTTCCCCAGCCATGTCGACCATCAGGTGGGTGGAGATGTGGGGATTGCGGTGAAGGCCGATCACCTGGTGCTGTTCCCGGTGCCGGGCAGTGTGGCGGCGCAATTGCCGCGCCAGGAGAACGGGGTCCGTCGGTACAGTTCGGCGACCTGACTTTAGATACTTGGGGCCGCTTTGCGGCCCCGGAAGTCTCAGCCTCGACCGATCCCGGCAAACTTGCCCTGGGTATGCTCGGCCAACACCGCTGCAGCCAACTCCACTTCCAGCCCACGCCGTCCAGCACTGACATGGATGGTTGCAAAGTTCTGCGCTGAATCATCAATGAACGTCCGCAGACGTTTCTTCTGCCCCAACGGGCTGATCCCGCCGACCAGATAACCTGTGGCACGCTGCGCCGCCGCGGGGTCGGCCATTTCGCACTTCTTTACCCCGGCAGCATGGGCGAGGGCCTTCAGGTCCAAAGTGCCCACCACAGGGACCACCGCCACCAACAATTCACCCTTCTCGCTGCTCGCCAACAAGGTCTTGAACACTTGTTGCGGGTCAAGCCCGAGCTTTTCCGCTGCCTCCAGGCCATACGACGCCGACTTCGGGTCATGCTCATAACTGTGCACGCGGTGCTCGGCACGGTGCTTCTTCAACAGGTCTAGGGCGGGGGTCATGCAGGGGCTCCGGTCTTGGACGGCTCGGCGGCTACTTTAGGACAATTCCCACATCCCAGCCAGCGCACCGCAATTGGGCGCCTCTAGCACGGGGATCCGCAGCTGATTTTAGCGGCCATATCGTGACTGGTCGTTCACTTTCGACCTTTGACATCAGCGTTTCTTGTCTATATTTTTTCGCTTTTGAATAAATGGTGCACTTATAAGGTGCATTTCCTACATCTGCCCGGGGTCAATGGGGATAGACACCGGGCTTTGCTGTCGAGCGCCACGCGCCTCACAACAAAAAAAACGAGGTCATACATGACGACTGCTCTACGCCAACCCATGCTGTCCAGCCAATGCCTGGCCGAGTTCCTCGGCACCGCCCTGTTGATCTTTTTCGGTACCGGCTGCGTTGCCGCCCTCAAGGTCGCCGGCGCCAGCTTCGGCCTATGGGAAATCAGTATCATCTGGGGCGTCGGCGTGAGCATGGCGATCTACCTCACCGCCGGCATTTCCGGCGCGCACCTGAACCCGGCCGTGAGCATCGCCCTCACCCTGTTTGCCGGTTTCGACAAGCGCAAGCTGCCCTTCTACATGCTGGCCCAGGTGTGCGGCGCGTTCTGTGGCGCAGCGCTGGTGTATACCCTGTACAGCAACCTGTTCTTCGATTTCGAACAGGCCCACGCCATGTTGCGCGGTAGCGAAGCCAGCCTGGAGCTGGCCTCGGTGTTCTCCACCTACCCACACCCGTCGCTGTCCACCGGCCAGGCATTTCTGGTGGAAGTGGTGATCACCGCCATCCTGATGGCTGTGATCATGGCCCTGACCGACGACAACAACGGCCTGCCACGCGGCGCCATGGCACCGCTGCTGATCGGCCTGCTGATTGCCGTGATCGGCAGTGCCATGGGCCCCTTGACCGGCTTTGCGATGAACCCGGCCCGCGACTTCGGGCCAAAACTCATGACCTTCCTGGCCGGCTGGGGCGAAATCGCCTTCACTGGCGGGCGGGATATTCCTTATTTCCTGGTTCCGGTGTTCGCACCGATCCTTGGCGCCTGCGTGGGTGGCGCGACCTATCGCAGCCTTATCGCCCGCAACTTGCCAACGGCACCTGCCGCGAACCCTGAGACAAATGACATCCGCCAGGGCGATACTCAAGCCAGTTGATGCCGGCATCACGCCCAGCCCTGACCCCCTATTTTTGCAAGGCCTACGACCATGACAGACACCCAGGATAAGAACTACATCATCGCCCTGGACCAGGGCACCACCAGTTCGCGGGCGATCATTTTCGACCGCGACGCCAATGTGGTGGGTACCTCCCAGCGTGAGTTCGCCCAGCATTACCCGCAGGCGGGCTGGGTCGAGCACGACCCGATGGAGATCTTCGCCACGCAAAGCGCGACCATGGTCGAAGCCTTGGCCCAGGCCGGTATCAGCCATGCTCAGGTCGCCGCACTGGGCATCACCAACCAGCGCGAAACCACCGTGGTATGGGACAAGGAAACCGGTCGCCCGGTGTACAACGCCATCGTCTGGCAGTGCCGCCGCAGTACCGAAATCTGTGCCCAACTCAAGCGTGACGGGCATGAAGACTACATTCGCGAAACAACCGGCCTGGTCACCGATCCCTACTTCTCCGGCACCAAGCTGAAATGGATCCTCGACAACGTCGAAGGCGCGCGTGAACGTGCCGAGCGTGGCGAGCTGCTGTTCGGCACCATCGATACCTGGCTGATCTGGAAGTTCTCCGGCGGCAAGGTACACGTCACCGACTACACCAATGCCTCGCGCACGCTGATGTTCAACATCCACAGCCTGCAGTGGGATGAAAAGCTGCTGGAGATCCTGGGCATCCCGCACCAGATGCTGCCAGAGGTGCGCCCGTCCTCGGAAGTGTACGGCCACACCAAGAGCGGCATCGCCATCGCCGGTATCGCTGGCGACCAGCAGTCGGCACTGTTTGGCCAGATGTGCGTGGAGCCAGGCCAGGCCAAGAACACCTATGGCACCGGCTGCTTCCTGCTGATGAACACCGGCGACAAGGCGGTAACGTCGTCCCATGGCCTGCTCACCACCATCGCCTGCGGCCCGCGTGGCGAGGTGGCCTATGCACTGGAGGGTGCGGTGTTCAACGGTGGTTCCACCGTGCAATGGCTGCGTGACGAACTGAAAATCGTCAACGATGCTTTGGATACCGAGTACTTCGCCAGCAAGGTCAAGGACAGCAACGGCGTCTACCTGGTGCCCGCCTTCACAGGCCTGGGTGCCCCGTACTGGGACCCGTATGCCCGTGGCGCGCTGTTCGGCCTGACCCGTGGCGTGAAGGTGGACCACATCATCCGCGCCGCACTGGAGTCGATCGCCTACCAGACCCGCGACGTGCTGGATGCCATGCAGCAGGACTGCGGCCAGCGCCTGTCCGAGCTGCGTGTGGACGGTGGTGCGGTGGCCAACAACTTCCTCATGCAGTTCCAGGCCGATATCCTTGGCACCTGCGTAGAGCGGCCGAAGATGCGCGAAACCACAGCGCTGGGCGCCGCCTATCTGGCTGGCCTGGCCTGTGGCTTCTGGAGTGGCCTGGACGAGCTGCGAGATAAAGCCATCATCGAGCGCGAATTCAGCCCACAGCTGGATGAAGCGCAGAAAGAGAAGCTGTATGCCGGCTGGAAAAAAGCGGTCGAGCGCACCCGTGACTGGGAAGATCACGAGGCGTAATGCCTATCGGGGCCGCCACGCGGCCCCAATCGTCTACTGGCCGTCATCCGCGTCCTACGGCATCATTGCAGAATTTGTCCGGCAGCCCCAAAGGACCGCCCCATGAATCTGCCCCCCCGCCAACAACAAATCCTCGAACTGGTGCGTGAGCGCGGTTACGTCAGTATCGAAGAAATGGCGCAGCTGTTCGTCGTGACACCGCAAACCATCCGCCGCGATATCAACCAGCTGGCCGAACTCAATTTGCTACGTCGCTACCACGGTGGCGCGGCCTACGACTCGAGCGTGGAAAACACCGCTTACGCCATGCGTGCCGACCAGATGCGCGACGAAAAGCAACGCATCGCCGAAGCCGTAGCCCGGCAGATTCCCGACCATGCGTCGGTGTTCATCAACATTGGCACCACCACCGAATCCATCGCCCGGGCACTGCTCAATCACAACCACCTGAAGGTCATCACCAATAACCTGCATGTGGCTGCAATCCTCGCCGCGAAGGATGACTTCGAAGTGCTGGTGGCCGGTGGCACGGTACGTCGCGATGGCGGGGTGGTCGGCCAGGCCAGTGTCGATTTCATCAACCAGTTCAAGGTCGACTTCGCCCTGGTCGGCATCAGCGGCATCGATGAAGACGGCAGCCTGCTCGACTTCGACTATCAGGAAGTTCGGGTGTCTCAGGCCATCATCGCCAATGCCAGGCAAGTGATCCTTGCCGCCGACTCCAGCAAGTTCGGGCGCAACGCTATGGTGCGTCTGGGCTCGATCAGCCTGGTCGATTGCCTGGTAACCGACCAGGCGCCGACGACCACCCTCACCCAGTTGCTCAACCAGTACAAGATCCGCCTCGAGGTGGTGTGAACCGCATGCGGGCTGCCAAGCAACCCGCCATTTTCGTAAATGTTCACTTTATTGTCATGATCAGTTTTTTCTATAAAGACTGACTGGCGACCGGCTTTCTGTTGCGCTAGTATTTTCGGAAACGAACATCAATGTTCATATTCGATGTGAACAGCCCCAGGAGGCCTTGCCCGTGTCCCAGCCCGTTTCGTCCCAGCCCCCACTCGCCGACTGCTATGACCTCGCCGTGATTGGCGGTGGCATCAATGGCGTGGGCATCGCTGCCGACGCCGCTGGTCGTGGCCTGAAGGTATTCCTTTGCGAAAAGGACGACCTAGCCCAGCACACCTCGTCGGCCAGCAGCAAGCTGATCCACGGTGGCCTGCGCTACCTGGAGCATTACGAGTTCCGCCTGGTTCGCGAAGCATTGGCCGAGCGTGAAGTGCTGCTGGCCAAGGCCCCGCACATCGTCAAGCCCATGCGTTTCGTGCTGCCGCACCGCCCGCACCTGCGCCCGGCCTGGATGATCCGCGCCGGCCTGTTCCTGTATGACCACCTGGGCAAGCGCAAGCGCCTGGGCGCCTCGCGCAGCCTGCACTTTGGCCCGGGTTACCCGCTTAAGCCTGCGATCACCCGCGGTTTCGAATACGCCGACTGCGCCGTTGACGACGCCCGCCTGGTAGTGCTCAACGCCATGGCCGCTCGCGAGACCGGTGCGCACATCCACACTCAAACCCGTTGCCTGCGCGCCGAGCGTGTAGACGGCCTGTGGCAGGTTGAACTGCAGCATGCCGACGGCAGCCAACAGAGCATTCGCGCCCGTGCGCTGGTCAACGCAGCCGGCCCTTGGGTCGCCACTTTCATCAAGGATGATCTCAAGCTCGACGCGCCGTATGGCATTCGCCTGATCCAGGGCAGCCACCTGATCGTGCCGCGCCTGTACGAAGGCGAACATGCCTACATCCTGCAGAACGAAGACCAGCGCATCGTCTTCTGCATTCCGTACCTGGAGCGTTTCACCCTGATCGGTACCACCGACCGCGAATACAGCGGCGACCCAGCCAACGTAGCGATCACCGAAGGCGAAACCGATTACTTGCTCAAGGTGGTCAACGAACATTTCAATCATCAGCTCAGCCGTAGCGATATCCTGCACACCTATTCCGGCGTGCGCCCGCTGTGCAACGACGAATCAGACAACCCTTCTGCGGTCACCCGCGATTACACCCTGGCATTGTCTGCCGAGGAAGGCCAGGCGCCACTGCTGTCGGTGTTCGGCGGCAAGTTGACCACCTACCGCAAGCTGGCCGAGTCGGCGATGGGCGAACTCCAACCGTTCTTCACCCAGATGCGTGGCAGCTGGACCGCCAGCGCGCCATTGCCCGGCGGCGAAAACATGACCAGTGCGCAGGCATTGGTCGATAACGTACTGGCCAGCCATGGCTGGTTGCCGGTTGATATCGCCAAGCGCTGGGCCGTGACGTATGGCAGCCGGGTATGGCGCCTACTGGAAGGTGTGAACGGCCCCGAGGACCTCGGCCAATCGATCGGCGGTGGCCTGTTCGGCCGAGAAGTGGACTACCTCTGCCGTGAAGAGTGGGCCACCAGCGCCGACGATATCCTCTGGCGCCGCACCAAGCTCGGCCTGTTCACCAGCCCCGCCGAACAGCAGGTGCTGCGCGACTACCTGCAGAAAGCCCAAGCCGATCGCGCCCAAAACCGCGCTGCCTGAAAGAGGCCCCGGCAGGCAAAGCCGGGGCTTCCCTTTACGCGTTCAAGCGTTCGTACACTTCTCTGGCGAGGGTTGTGAATACCCTGCGTTCGGCCAGCTCGTATTCGTGCATCAGGCCGTTGCTGCGCTTCACATAGGTCCATTCGTCGATATGCCCGGCCTCCAGGTCCGCCTCGTTCTGCTCATGTAGCAACTGCACCGGCTGCAACTGAGCCTCGAGCCGCTCGGGGTAGCGCTCGCGGACATGGGCCTCCCAGAACGGGCGCTGGGAAAGCGCGGCAATCTCGCTGGCGGGATTTTGCGCAGCCAGCACGTCACTTCTGGCTCGGAGCAAGTCGCTGGTGGTGACGTTGGCATAGCTCTCGTAATGCATTTCGTCGGCTTCGATGGGCAGGTCAAGCATGGTCCTGAGCTTGAGCCGGTAGTACAGCCGCACTTCGACTTCATCCACCAGTGCCTCGCCGCTGCGGTGCATGCGCTCGATGTGTCGCGTGGCTATCCGGTCCACCTCGTCGAGCCGGAACAGTGACTGCGCCAGGCGCAGCAGCTTGCCCTCGACGTGGGCCGGGGGAACGTTTGCCGTCGCCCGTTCCACCAGCACGGCCAGCTCCAACTGTTCTAACACCAGCAGCAGCCGGTCTTCGCAGGTCCGTTGCCCAGAGGCCTCCTGGAACACCCGCAGCCGCAGCTGCTCGTGCTGCTCGCAGGCATCCAGGATATGCCAGATACGCTTCCTGAAGTGCCCAGGGTGCGACTGGAAGTCCTCTGAGGAGGCAAAGTCCGACAGAAAACGCATCAGCCCCGCCGCTTCGGTTTCCTGACGCAACGTATTCCAACTCTGTTTTCGGCGGGTGTAGAGGTCGTCCAACGTGGTGCCCAGCCATTGATCACGCACCGCGTCGTCCAGCGGGTGATGACGATAGGCAATACTGCCACGCGCGCCGGCTTGCGCCATTTCAGCGGCATCATCAAGGCGCTGCTCACCGGCACTGTCGAGCGGATTGTCATGCAAGGCCAGTTGGTCCAAGCGCGCTCGCAAGACCTCAAGGTCCTGGCGTACCGTCTGTATCTGGTTGTCGCGCAGGTCGACCAGCGCGCGCCAGGTGACCCTCTCAGGGATCGTCGCCAACCCCGTGGAGCGTAGCCGCACATCACGCAAGTTACGCAACTCCATCAGCTCAGGCGCACGGCCCAATGGGTTGTGGCAAAGGTCCAGCACCTGCAGCCGCGTCAACGCGCGCAGCCGCTGTTCGCCAACGCTGTTCAACACAATGCTGTTGCGCGAAAGGTGCAACTGCCTGAGCTGCTCCAGGCGTTCTACGCCAGCAGGCACCTGCACGAGGCGGTTATCGCTGAGGTTCAGCTCGACCAGGTTGGGAAAACGCTCGAGAAACGCTTCATCAAGCGCAGCAAGCTCCATGCTTCTCAACACCAGGCGCCTGATGTGGGAAAAACTCACACCCGCCGGCAGCTGCGGCAGGCTGCCTACTCGCTCACCATCGAGTATCAGTACGTACTCACCGCCATCGTTGCTGATCTTGCGCCGCCAACTGCGCCGAATGTGGGTGGCCACCCGGCGCCGTTGCAGGACTTCCAGCGGAGTACCGCCTGCTCGCTGCCAGGCGTTCAAGTTTTGTCGCAATGCCGCCAGCTGTTCCTGCAGGCCACGGTAATGCGCCCACAGCCCCTCACGGCGGGTGATGACCTCCAGCACATAGGCCTGCAGCTGTTCGTCACTGAGGGTTGGGAAGATCTGATGAATACCCCGCCTCATTGCACACCGGCTGCTATCGCCTCGCCCGCTCAGCGGATAGCCGATTCGGCCATCGGCAATACGCCTGGGTGGGCGGATACCCAGGCCGACCGGTGCCAGGCCGAGCAACCTGGCAACCTGGTCGCGATCACTGGCAGCCGCTTGGATAAGGTTGTCACGCAACCTGGTCGTGGTAAACGGCGCACCACTGCCCAGGAGGGTTTTCTGCTGCGGGTCCAGGCATGACGCCAGCACATCGAGCAAAGGCAGAATTTCTGCCTCACTGCCAGCGAGGGCATAACCTTCAGCCTGGCGTACGATGCGCTTGACCCGGGGCGCCTGCTCGCTGCCTTGCGCAACCAGCACACGCCCCTGCGCACTTTGCGCGCGCAACTCGATTCGCACCTCTGGCGACCAGGGCGCCCGCAGGTCGATCAGGCCCAACGCCAACCGTGCGGTGTCCTCGCTCGCCCACTGCGGCAGCAGCAGGCCAGTACAGGCCTTGTCCAGGCGGCTGTCACGCAACCACCAGCGCGCCCGCTCCGCCAGCGCCAGCGGTACGCGCCGCGAGCGCTTGAGCTGGTCAATCTGGGTGCCGCTGGCCTCACTGAAAATCTCCCTGGCGCCCCGCACGGACAACCCCGGAAAGTCTCGAATCAGCAACTGTTCATCGCTGGTCAACGCTGGCTGACGCTCGTTGAAACGCGCCTCCAGCGCTTCACCACGTAGCGGCGCCAGTTCAGTTGCCAGCTGATAACGCTCCATCACATCGAGCATCCGCGCCGGCACAGGAGCGTTTTCCAGGTGCAGGCCGCGCAAGTGCGACTCATCAAAACCAGTGATCTGCGCCAAGTGCGTGGCAGTGGCATCGGATAGCCCGGCCAGGCGACTGCTCAGACGCCGCATCAGATAGCCCACACCTTGCCACTCCTGGGGGCTTTCCAGGGCGTGGCGCCAACCATCGCTGGGGGTGCGCTCGATCCTGGGTGCGTAAGCCTCGCTGCGGATGGGGTGACGAATGAACGAGGAGCCGCTGCCAGGCTCTCTCTCGACACGATAGAGCCCGCCGCCCTCGGGAAGCTGCCAAAAGTCGCTGCCCAGTAGTGGCTGCTGCACGGCATCCATCGCATAGCCTGGGAGCTCTGACGAGCAGAGCTTCAATTGCCCGGCACTGTCGACCACTGGCCGCAGCTCGTCGACGAATGGCACTCGCTGCAGCGCCCGCATGCCGGCCGACACCCCCCCGCTGATCAATAAGCCAGCGGCCACATTTTCTGCCACGCCAAACAGGTGCTCCAGCGCCCCCTTGCGATCACCCAGGCGCCAGTCCTCGTAACCCTCGTATACCTCGGTAGCGATCTGCGCCGCGAACACCACGGTCATGACTTCGCCTAGCAGCGGCACGAACATCCCGGCAACGCCCAACACATCGAAGGCCAGTGACTCATAGCCCTGCAGGCGTGCTTGCCGGTCCGCCTGGTCTTCATCCCCGGTTGGCCTTGCAAGCATGCGGGCATCATCAAACAGCTTGCTGAGCTGCAAACCACGCAGATGGGCGAACAGGCCACCATCAATGGCCAGGTTGCGCCCATCAAGGTTCGCCGCACCGCCCACAGGTCGAGAGTGCAGGCGCTCATTCAGGGCCTGGAAGAACGACAGCCGATCACGCTCCAGAATAAACCGGGCAAAAAATGCCCTCGGCCCAGCTTCGTTCAACCACTGTGCCACCCAGTCGTAAAACGCCTGCCAGGAGGCGTGCATGCGCACCGGTTGTTGCGCCATCCCAGGCACGTAGGCAATCACCTCAGCTGGGTTGTCGCCATGTTGCACTTCGAACGTGAACACGCCGTGGATACACTTACCCAGCAGATACAACTGACGAGCGACCACAGCATCGGCCACAGGCGGGACAATAGGGACCGATGCCATCAACGGGAGCAACTGCAGGTAGTGACGCTCGCTCAGTTCACCTTTCAATGTCGCCAGACGTACCGCTACCTCCAACTGTGCCCGCAGGCTTTCTTCGATAAGCCCGCGTACGGCGGGCGAGCCTTTGCCCTGCGCATCACCTGTGCCGAGCTGCCGTTGCAGCAACGTCTGGTATTGCCCGCCCACATCCAAGGCCCGGCAACGCCCCGCAAAGGCCTCGATACCGAGCCCCAGCACGGTGCCATGGGCATCCGTGAGCACCCCTTTGCGACCGGCCGATGGCCTGGTCTCGGATACGTGATAATTGTGCAGCGCCGCCGCCAGCAGGCTTTGCCTCGTCACACGCGTCCCCTTGGGCCGGTAGAGTTTCTCTGCGACCGAGGGGTAGTACACCTGTTCGGTGATCGTCACAGTGCTGTTGCGCACATCAGTATCGGCCACCCTTGCTTCGCGCAGGGCGGCCAGTAGCAGACGCTCGGCGAAAACATCTAGCCTGGGGATCGCGGCCAGTAGCTCGCCCAACTGCTGGTTGACCTGCTCCTGCCTGGCCAGGGCGCGCTGCAGGGCACGGACCTGGTCTGGCCGAGCGACGCGTAACCAGCCCGGTAAACGTTCGGCGATCAGCCAGTCGATGGAGTCGTCTGGGGTATGGCGGGTGGGCATGTCTGAATCTCCTGATGACAGCACATCAGGACATCACGACCATGACACCAACACGCGGCACCTATGTACCACGAGACGACGGGCGAACTCCGCAACTCGTTCGGATTTACGAATGAACATTTGTCACTCATTCGGAAAGCCGTACGCAAAACCATCTGACAATAATGTCAGAAAAGCTTAATCCCCAGGTTTTTCGCGGCGTTATGATCAAACACAGAGCTTGGCACGACTCATGCTCTACACTTGGTAGCCGAATGCACTCGCTTCTTGCTGTATTCGTTGAACGAAAGAGTCCGCCAACGGCTCCATAAAAAAAACAAACACGTCGAGGAAAATTTGATGCGTATCGTTCGTCAATTGCTGGGCGCCGCCATCGCGGCCGCTGTAATCGCTTCGCCGGCCATGGCCGAAGAACTGACTGGCACCCTGAAGAAGATCAAGGATTCGGGCACCATCACCCTGGGCCACCGCGACTCCTCCATCCCGTTTTCCTATCTGGCCGGCAAACCCGAGCCCGTGGGCTACTCGCATGACATCCAGCTGGCTGTCGTCGACGCCCTGAAGAAGCAACTGGGTACTGACATCAAGGTCAAATACAACCTGGTCACCTCGCAAACCCGCATCCCGCTGGTGCAGAACGGCACCGTCGACCTGGAGTGCGGCTCCACCACCAACAACGTCGAACGCCAGCAGCAAGTCGGCTTCTCGGTCGGCATCTTCGAAGTCGGTACCCGCCTGTTGACCAAGGTCAAGGACGGTGCGCCTGCATACAAAGATTTCCCGGACCTGGCCGGCAAGAACGTGGTAACCACCGCGGGCACCACGTCCGAACGCATCCTCAAGGCGATGAACGCCGACAAGCAGATGAAGATGAACGTGATTTCCGCCAAGGACCACGGTGAAGCCTTTAACATGCTCGAAAGCGGCCGCGCCGTGGCATTCATGATGGACGACGCCCTGCTCGCCGGCGAAATGGCCAAAGCCCGCAAACCGTCGGACTGGGTCATCACCGGCACCCCGCAGTCGTACGAAATCTACGGCTGCATGGTGCGTAAGGATGACGCAGCCTTCAAGAAAGCGGTCGATGACGCCATTGTCGGTTACTTCAAGTCAGGCGAAGTCAACAAGAGCTACGACAAGTGGTTCCAGCAGCCGATCCCGCCAAAGGGCCTGAACCTACAGTTCCCGATGAGCGACGAGCTGAAGAAACTGATCGCCGAGCCGACCGACAAGGCGGCGGACGAGAAGAAGTCCTGATCCTCAGCGTTTAATGGCCTGGTGCGCATCCGCGCACGATTGAACCCACAGGCCACGCATTAGTGTCTACCCTTTCATCCGAGGGCGCCCAGCGCCCCCGGATGCTCGAAGGTGCCCGTGAAACAACCGTCTGAGGGGAAATCCCGATGAATTACAACTGGGACTGGGGCGTGTTCTTCAAGTCCACCGGCGTGGGCAGCGAAACTTATCTGGACTGGTACGTCACCGGTCTGGGCTGGACCATCGCCATCGCCATTTCCGCCTGGATCATCGCCTTGCTGCTGGGCTCGGTCCTCGGTGTGATGCGTACCGTGCCGAACCGCCTGGTGTCCAGCATCGCGACCGCTTATGTGGAGCTGTTCCGCAACGTGCCGCTGCTGGTGCAGCTGTTCATCTGGTACTTCCTGGTACCGGACCTGCTGCCCGAAGGCCTGCAGGAATGGTTCAAGCAAGACCTCAACCCCACGACCTCGGCACTGATCAGCGTGGTCATCTGCCTGGGCCTGTTCACCGCCGCCCGCGTGTGTGAACAGGTACGTACCGGTATCCAGGCGCTGCCCCGCGGCCAGGAAGCCGCTGCCCGTGCCATGGGCTTCAGCCTGCCGCAGATCTACACCAACGTGCTGCTGCCGCAAGCCTACCGGATCATCATTCCACCGCTCACCTCAGAATTCCTGAACGTGTTCAAGAACTCCTCTGTGGCTTCGCTGATCGGCCTGATGGAGCTGCTGGCACAAACCAAGCAAACCGCCGAGTTCTCGGCCAACCTGTTCGAGGCCTTTACCCTGGCCACGCTGATCTACTTCACCCTGAACATGGGCCTGATGCTGCTGATGCGCATGGTCGAGAAGAAAGTCTCGGTGCCTGGCCTGATTTCCGTAGGGGGCAAATAAATGGACATGGATTTCAGCGAAATCATCCCGGCCCTGCCGGCCCTGTGGGACGGCATGGTCATGACCCTGCAGTTGATGGTCATGGGCGTAGTCGGCGGCATCGTGCTGGGCACCATTCTGGCGCTGATGCGCCTGTCGTCGAACAAACTGCTGTCGAACGTGGCCGGTGCCTACGTCAACTACTTCCGCTCCATCCCGCTGCTGCTGGTGATCACCTGGTTCTACCTGGCGGTGCCGTTCGTGCTGCGCTGGATCACCGGCGAGGACACCCCCGTGGGTGCCTTCACCTCGTGTGTGGTGGCCTTCATGATGTTCGAGGCGGCCTACTTCTGCGAAATCGTCCGCGCCGGCGTGCAGTCGATTTCCAAGGGCCAGATGGGCGCCGCCCAGGCCCTGGGCATGACCTACGGCCAGACCATGCGCCTGATCATCCTGCCCCAGGCCTTCCGCAAGATGACCCCGCTGCTGCTGCAGCAGAGCATCATCCTGTTCCAAGACACCTCGCTGGTATACACCGTGGGCCTGGTGGACTTCCTCAACTCGGCACGCTCCAACGGCGACATCATCGGGCGCTCCCATGAGTTCCTGATCTTCGCCGGTGTCGTGTACTTCCTCATCAGCTTCTCCGCTTCGTGGCTGGTCAAGCGCCTGCAAAAAAGGATCACCGTATGATTTCCATCAAGAACGTCAACAAGTGGTACGGGGACTTCCAGGTACTGACCGACTGCAGCACCGAGGTCAAGAAGGGTGAAGTGGTCGTGGTGTGTGGCCCGTCGGGTTCGGGCAAGTCCACCCTGATCAAGTGCGTGAACGCCCTGGAACCCTTCCAGAAAGGTGACATCGTGGTCGATGGCACCTCGATTGCCGACCCGAAGACCAACCTGCCCAAGCTGCGCTCCCGGGTTGGCATGGTGTTCCAGCACTTCGAGCTGTTCCCGCACCTGTCCATCACCGAGAACCTGACCATTGCCCAGCGCAAGGTGCTCGGCCGCAGCGAAGCCGAAGCGACCAAGAAGGGCCTGGCCCTGCTCGACCGCGTCGGCCTCGGTGCCCACGCCAAGAAGCACCCCGGCCAGCTGTCCGGTGGCCAGCAGCAGCGTGTGGCCATTGCCCGCGCCCTGTCGATGGACCCGATCGTCATGCTGTTCGACGAACCGACCTCGGCGCTGGACCCGGAAATGGTCAACGAAGTACTGGACGTCATGGTCGAACTGGCCCACGAAGGCATGACCATGATGTGCGTGACCCACGAAATGGGCTTCGCCCGCAAAGTGGCCAACCGCGTCATCTTCATGGACAAGGGCAACATCATCGAGGACTGCCAGAAGGAAGACTTCTTCGGCAACCCGTCGGCCCGCCACGAGCGTACCCAGCACTTCCTCAGCAAGATCCTGCAACACTGATTTTGCTTCACTGAACCGGTCGGCGCCGCTGCCCTTTCGGGCAGTTGGCGCTGGTCGTGACAAGGCCACTGTGATGAAATGCGACCCTTCGCTTCTTCTCCCTGCCAAGCCTGCCGTGAATTCCCGCCTGCTCCGTCAATTGCTGCTGCCGCCCTTGATCATCCTGCTGATGGTCGGCCTGGGAATGGCTGGCTACCTGATCAGCGAAAGCAACGGCATTCGCACCCTCAGCGAAAACGGTGAGCGCCAGCTGGAGCTGCACGCGCGCGCGGTCGAAAGCGAAATCAGCAAGTACACCTACCTGCCGAGCCTGCTGGAGCTGGAAGACAGCGTCTCGCACCTGCTCACCGACCCGGACGGCGGCTCACGGCAAACGGTAAACGAATACCTTGAGGGCCTGAATCGGCGCAGCCGCAGCCGGGCCATCTTCGTTCTCGATACCAATGGCCGGGTACAGGCCACCAGCAACTGGCGCGACGCCGACTCGTTCCTGGGTGAAGACCTGTCGTTCCGCGCCTACTTCCAGACAGCCGTGCGCGGTGAGCCTGGGCGTTTCTATGGCATCGGCAGCACCACTGGCGAGGCTGGCTACTACCTGGCTCATGGCCTGGAGGAGCACGGCAAGATCATTGGCGTGGCCGTGATCAAGGTGCGCCTGGACACGCTTGAGGAGCGCTGGCAACGTGCCCGTCTGGAGGCGTTCGTCAGTGACGAGAACGGCATCATCATCCTTTCCAGCGACCCGGCCAGACGCCTGAAGTCGGTGCGCCCGCTGACCCCGCAAATCAAGGAGCGCCTGGCGCGCAGCCTGCAATACTACTGGTGGCCGCTGAACGAGTTGCAGCCACTGGCCCGGGAAACCCTGGCCGATGGCGTGGAAAAACTGACCTTCCCGGCCAACAGCGAAACCGCAAAAGGCAAACCTCACGAGGTTGCCTACCTGGCACAGACCCGTCGCCTGGTGGATACACCATGGCATTTCACCCTGCTGACCCCGCTGCAGGACCTGCGTCGCGAGTCCATGGTGCAGGGCATTCTGGTGGGCGTGGCGTTCGCCTTGCTGGCGATCCTCGGCATCGCCTGGAACGAACGACGCAAGGTCATCGCCACCCGCCTGGCAGCCCGTGAAGCCCTTGAGGAAGCGAATAGCCAGCTGGAGCGGCGGATTGCCGAGCGCACCGCCGACCTGCGCGCCAGCAACGAACGCCTGAAGGGGCAAATTCGCGAGCGCCGGCATGCCGAGCAAACCTTGCGCCACGCCCAGGATGAGTTGGTGCAGGCCGGTAAGCTGGCGGCCATCGGGCAAATGTCCACCAGTATCGCCCATGAGCTGAACCAGCCGCTGGCCGCGTTGCGCACCTTGTCTGGCAACACGGTGCGTTTCCTCGAACGTGGGGCACTGGAAACCGCCAGCACCAACCTGCGCACCATGAACGACCTGATCGACCGCATGGGCCGTATTACTGCGAGCCTGCGCTCCTTCGCCCGGCGCGGCGATGACAGCGGCCAGGCCTCGCTGGCCAAGGCAGTGGAAGCCACCTTGCAAGTATTGGCCAACCGCATCAGCGCCTGCCATTTGCAGCTGCACCACCAGTTCGACGACCAGCAACTGGCTATCGACCAGACGCGTCTCGAACAGATTCTGGTCAACCTGATCGGCAACGCGCTTGATGCCATGGCCGCGCAACCACTGCCCGAGCTATGGCTGGAAGGCGAACTGCAGGGCGACAAGTACCGCTTGCAGGTGCGCGACAATGGCCACGGCATCGATGCCGAGGCGCGCAAGCACCTGTTCGAACCTTTCTTTACCACCAAACCGGGCGAACATGGCCTGGGCCTGGGCCTGACCTTGTCGGCGAGCCTTGCCGCCGCCGCCAAGGGCAGCCTCAACGTCGAGCACCCCGCCACTGGCGGCACGGCCTTCGTCCTGGCCCTACCCCTGGTTTCTCCCCCTAGCGAATCGGCAGAGCACCCATGAACCAAGCGCCTCTTACCGTCCTGATCGTCGAAGACGACCCGCATGTGCTGCTCGGCTGCCAGCAGGCGCTGGCGCTGGAAGATATCGCCTGCGAAGGCGTGGGCAGCGCCGAGCAGGCGCTGGAACGCATCGGCGACGATTTCGCCGGGATTGTCGTCAGTGACATCCGCCTGCCGGGCATGGACGGCCTGGAACTGCTCAACCGCCTGAAGGCCCGTGATCGCAGCCTGCCGGTGGTGTTGATCACCGGCCATGGCGATATCGACATGGCCGTCGGCGCCATGCGTAACGGCGCCTACGACTTCATGGAAAAACCGTTTTCCCCCGAGCGCCTGGTCGATGTGGTGCGCCGCGCACTGGAGCAACGCGGGCTGTCGCGAGAAGTGGTGGCCCTACGCCGCCAACTGGCCGAGCAGAGCAGCCTTGAGGGCCGCATCATTGGCCGTTCCCCCGCAATGGAGCACTTGCGCGAACTGATCGCCAACGTCGCCGATACCTCAGCCAACGTGCTGATCGAAGGCGAAACCGGCACTGGGAAAGAGCTGGTCGCACGCTGCCTGCACGATTTCAGCCGCCGCCAGAGCCAACCGTTCGTGGCGCTGAACTGTGGCGGCTTGCCGGAAAACCTGTTCGAAAGCGAGATTTTTGGCCATGAGGCCAACGCCTTCACCGGCGCCGGCAAACGCCGCATCGGCAAGATCGAGCACGCCAACGGCGGCACGCTGTTCCTCGACGAAGTGGAGAGCATGCCGATCAACCTGCAAATCAAGCTGCTGCGCGTGCTGCAGGAACGTACCCTGGAACGATTGGGCTCTAACCAGAGCATCCCGGTGGATTGCCGGGTAATTGCCGCGACCAAGGCCGACCTCGACAGCCTGGGCCAGAGCGGCCAGTTCCGCAGCGACCTGTATTACCGGCTGAACGTGGTCACCCTGGAGCTGCCGCCACTGCGCGAACGCCGCGAAGACATCCTGCAACTGTTCGAACACTTCCTGCAGCAGTCGGCCCTGCGCTTTGACCGAGAACCCCCGACGCTGGACAGCCAGACTTTGTCGCGCCTGATGGCCCACGATTGGCCAGGCAATGTGCGCGAGTTGCGCAACGTGGCCGAACGCTATGCGCTTGGCCTGCCGGCGTTCAAGAAAGGCCCCAGCAGCGGCGCCAGCCAGGGTTTGGGCTTTGCCGAGGCGGTGGAGGCGTTTGAACGCAACCTGCTCAGCGATGCCCTGCAACGCACCGGGGGCAACCTGAGCCAGGCCAGCCAGGAGCTGGGCATGGCCAAGACCACGTTGTTCGACAAAGTGAAGAAATACGGCCTCGGATGACCTCAACCCAAACGGGAATAACAACGTGGACCTGGTATTCAAAGCGGCCCTGGGCGCTGGCGTGGTACTGCTGCTAGCGGTGCTGTCAAAGACGCGTAACTACTACATCGCCGGGCTGGTGCCGCTGTTCCCCACCTTTGCCCTGATTGCCCATTACATTGTTGGCAAGGTGCGCAGCATTACCGACCTGAAGACCACCATCCTGTTCGGCATGTGGTCGATCATTCCGTATTTCGTGTACCTGGCAACCTTGTATGTACTGGTTGACCGCCTGCGCCTGGAGGCATCGCTGGCACTGGCCACGGTGGCCTGGCTGATGGCCGCGACCGTGCTGGTGACCTTGTGGGTGCGGATGCACTGAAACAGGCCGGCTGACGCATAGCAGTTCAAAGCCCGGCAATATGCGTCACGTCCTGCCGATGCGCTTGCAGATAAGGCAACACAGCCCCCAGCAGCGGTGCCTTGAACGGCTCCTGGAAGCGATGCGCCAGCCCTGGTATCAAGCGCAGCTGGCTGCCTTGTATATGCGCCGCCAGGTGCACGCCATGCATCACCGGCAGCAACGGGTCAGCCGTGCCGTGCACCACCAGGGTCGGCACCCTCAACTGGTTCAATAGCTCGACGCGGCTTGGCTCGGCCAGAATCGCCATGATCTGGCGCTTGGCCCCGTCCGGGTTGAACGCCCGGTCGTAGGCCACCGCTGCCTGGTGCAGCAACACGGCACGGTCGTCCCGCACCTCAGGGCTGCCCAACGCCGCCAACAAGTCTGCCTGCTGCTCGATGGCCACCTCGCGGCTGGGCGCGCTGCGCCGGGCCAGTAACTGCACCAGCGCCGGATCCGGCGCTGGCAGCCCCGCCGCGCCTGAGCTGGACATGACCAACGTCAGGCTGCGCACGCGCTCGGGAGCCATGGCCGCCAGGTGCTGGGCGATCATGCCGCCCATGCTCACGCCCAGCACATGAAACTGGCGCACCCCCAAGGCGTCCATCAGGCGTAAGCCATCGTCTGCCATGTCGGTCAGCGTATAAGGCGCCGCCACTGGCAGGCCCAGCTTGTAACTCAGCAGCTCCACCGTCAGGTTGGCCGACGGCGGCATCTGGTTCCAGCGTGACAGCCCCACATCGCGGTTGTCGTAGCGAATAACCCTGAAACCTTGGCGGCACAATGCCTCGACCACATCGTCCGGCCAGTGGATCAGTTGCCCGCCCAGGCCCATGACCAGTAGCAAGGCCGGATCACGCGGCGCGCCCACGCTCTGGTACACCAGGCTGACCGCGCCCAGCTCGGCGCGCTGCACCGGTACACGGGCGTCACAACGCTGTCCGGCGAAGCTGGCAGGTACGCTGAAAAGGAAGATAAGAAAAAGCCAATAAGCCCGCATGAAAGAAACACCAGAATGCAGATCCCCAGTAGAGCGCGAGTCTGATGAATTCTGTTCGGGCGCGCTGCCACAGTTCGGTGACAGTTTCATGACTCCCGCCAGACGGTGCGGCTGAACGCCCAGTCGACAGGCACGGCAACATGAGAGAAACTCAACTCATTCCCTGTTTCTTCAATCCTACACCCCGGAGTCAGCTGTGTTGGAGATCCGTCACCTGAAAACCCTTCATGCCCTGCGCGAAGCCGACAGCCTGGTGGAAGCCGCCGAGCGCCTGCACCTGACCCAGTCGGCGCTGTCGCATCAGTTCAAGGAGCTGGAAGAACGCCTGGGCCTGCCGCTGTTCGTGCGCAAAACCAAGCCGATCCGCTTCACCAGTGCCGGGCTGCGCCTGCTGCAACTGGCTGATGCCACCCTGCCCCTGCTGCGCGGCGCCGAGCGCGACATTGCGCGCCTGGCCGGTGGCACCGCCGGACGCCTGCACATGGCCATCGAATGCCACAGCTGCTTCCAGTGGCTGATGCCGACCATCGACCAGTTCCGCGATGCCTGGCCGGAAGTGGAGCTGGACCTGGCCTCCGGCTTTGCCTTCGCCCCGCTGCCGGCCCTGGCACGCGGCGACCTCGACCTGGTAGTGACTTCCGACCCGGTGGACCTGGCAGGTATCACGTATGTACCGCTGTTCACGTACGAAGCGATGCTGGCCGTGGCCAACCAGCACGCGCTGGCCAGCAAATCCTACATCGTGCCGCAAGACTTGCTCGACCAGACGCTGATCACCTACCCGGTGGAGCGCGACCGCCTGGACATTTTCACCCGCTTCCTGGAACCGGCCGACATCGAGCCGGCTGCGGTGCGCACCTCGGAACTGACGGTGATGATGATGCAACTGGTGGCCAGCGGCCGTGGGGTCTGCGGCATGCCGCACTGGGCGCTGCACGAGTACAGCTCACGCGGCTATGTGAAGGGCAAGCGCCTGGGTGAAAAAGGCCTGTTCGCCACCCTTTATGCTGCCGTGCGCACCGACATGCTCGATGCGCCGTACATGCGCGACTTCCTGTTGACCGCCAAAGATACCTCGTTCGCCACGCTTGATGGCGTCAGCGCGGTGCGCTGACTGCCTGGCGGTACAGCGGCAGTATCAGGTCCCGGGTCAAAGGCGCCAGCGTTAGGGCTGGTGCTTGATCGGCGGCCAGCCACACCACCTCGTCGATCTCCGCAGCCGGCGTTACCGGCGCGGCGCTGTCGACACGGAACAGTTCGGCTTGCACCTCGAAACCTGGTTCGTTCGCGGCCGGTGCACTGAACCGGCCCAGGTGCACGGCTTGGTCCGCGTTGATGCTCAGCCCCAGCTCTTCATACAGCTCACGCACCAGCGCCTGCACCGGTGATTCGCCGGCATCGATCTTGCCACCTGGCTGCATGAAGGCCTCGGTGCCGCGCTTGCGCACCACCAAGGTACGGCCCTGGGGGTCGATCAGCAGGGCAGCGGCGATGCGGATGATGTTGGGCATGGGAGGGCTCGCTGGAAACAATGGCCGGGGAGGATCCCATGAGGATCATTGGCCTGACAAGGCCAGCGCCACAAGAAGACCGCTGCTCCCACAGGGCATGTGTTCCGGCTGTGGTCATGCCCTCGACTCGAGAATGATTTTCGCTACCCCGATTTTAATTTGCAGCGCCCCGCAACTTGGCTATGGTCGGGGTTTGCCCCAGGCCCTGAGCCTGACCGCGCCATCGTAAGGACCCCGTATGAGCCTGTCACTTCTCAGTCGCTATGCCTTCTTCGCCGCCTGTGTGCTGTTCACCCTGGCGAGCCTGCCCTTCACCCACCACGAATGGCTGTGGCCGTTCACCCTGACCACTGGCATCCTCAGCCTGATCGGCGTATTCGACCTGCTGCAGCAACGCCATGCGGTGCGCCGCAACTACCCGATCCTGGGCAACATCCGCTACCTGGTCGAAGCCATTCGCCCGGAAATTCGCCAGTACCTGCTGGAATCGGACAGCGACGCCTTGCCGTTCTCCCGCGCCCAGCGTTCGCTGGTGTATGCCCGGGCGAAGAACGAGGCCTCGGACAAGCCGTTCGGCACCCTGATTGACGTGTACGAGTCCGGCTTCGAGTTCATCGGCCACTCCATGCGCCCGGCGCCACTGGCCGACCCGTCCAGCTTCCGCGTCATTGTCGGCGGGCCGCAGTGCAGCCAGCCGTACTCGGCATCGATTTTCAACATTTCAGCAATGAGCTTTGGCTCGCTCAGTGCCAACGCCATCCGCGCCCTCAACCAGGGTGCCAAGCTGGGTAATTTCCACCATGACACCGGCGAGGGCAGCATCAGCCCTTACCACCGCGAGCACGGTGGCGACCTAGTCTGGGAACTGGGCAGTGGCTACTTCGGTTGCCGCACGCCAGACGGGCGCTTCGACCCCGAACGCTTCGCCGCCCAGGCGCGCAGCCCGCAGGTGCGCATGATCGAGATCAAGATGAGCCAGGGCGCCAAACCCGGCCATGGCGGCATCCTGCCCAAACACAAGGTCACCCAGGAAATCGCCGAGACCCGTGGCGTGCTGATGGGTGAGGACTGCATCTCGCCGTCGCGCCACAGCGCTTTCTCTACGCCAATCGAGATGATGCAGTTCATCGCACAGCTGCGTGAATTGTCCGGGGGCAAGCCCGTCGGTTTCAAATTCTGCCTGGGCCACCCCTGGGAGTTCATGGGCATCGCCAAAGCCATGCTGGAAACCGGCATCCTGCCCGACTTCATTGTTGTCGATGGCAAGGAAGGCGGCACCGGCGCGGCGCCGGTGGAATTCACCGACCATATCGGTGTGCCGCTGCGCGAAGGGCTGCTGTTCGTGCACAACACCCTGGTGGGCCTGAACCTGCGCGACAAGATCAAGCTCGGGGCCAGCGGCAAGATTGTCAGCGCCTTCGACATCGCCAGCGTACTGGCGATTGGCGCTGACTGGGCAAACTCGGCGCGCGGCTTCATGTTTGCCATCGGTTGCATTCAGTCGCAGAGCTGCCACACCAACAAGTGCCCGACTGGGGTGGCGACACAAGACCCACTACGCCAGCGTGCGCTGGTGGTGCCGGACAAGGCCCAACGGGTGCTGAACTTCCATCACAACACCTTGCGTGCCCTGGCTGAAATGCTTGCCGCGGCAGGGTTGGAGCACCCTGCGCAACTGGAGGCCAAGCACCTGGTGCGGCGCATCTCGGCCACCGAGATCAAGCTGTTCTCGCAGATGCATGTGTTCTTGAAGCCGGGGGAGTTGCTGACGGGCGAGGTGAACGGGCAGTTCTATTCACGCATGTGGCAACTGGCGCGGGCGGACAGTTTTGAACCGCACAGTGAAGTAGCTGCCTGAGGAAAGCCCCGGGGCTGCTGTGCAGCCCCGGCTATTTCAGGTCAGGACGCGGTATTTGCTACACCTTGAACTTCTTTCGGCGCCAGACGGAACGCGTAATACAGCACCGTCAACAGCACCAGGAACGCCGGGCCGATGTACAGGGCCACGCGGGTATCCTCGAAGTACGCCATCAAGCCAACCACCAGCACCAGGAACGCCAGCGCCAGGTAGGAGCTCAGCGGCCACAGCCACATGCGGTACTTCAGTGCCTTGCGCTCGGCAGTGGTAAGGCCTGCGCGGAACTTGAGCTGTGCGAGCAGAATCATCACCCAGGTCCAGATCGCACCGAAGGTTGCGATCGAGGTGACCCATACAAAGACCTTCTCCGGCACCAGGTAGTTGGCCAGTACACCCAGCAACAGCGCGCCGATCGACAGCAGCAGCGCATTGCGCGGTACGCCATTCTTCGAAGTACGGGCGAAGGCCGCTGGCGCCTGGCCGTTCTGCGCCAAGCTGTAGAGCATGCGCCCGGTGCTGAAGATGCCGCCATTGCACGACGACAGTGCCGCTGTGATGACCACGAAGTTGATGATGCCGGCAGCAGTCTTGATACCAAGGCGCTCGAAGGTCATCACGAACGGGCTGCCCTGGCTGCCGATCTCGTTCCACGGGTAGATCGACAGGATCACGAACAACGCACCCACGTAGAACAGCAGGATCCGCCAGAACACCGAGCCGATGGCCTGCGGGATGGTCTTTTGCGGGTTACGTGCTTCGCCGGCGGTCAGGCCGATCATTTCCACGCCCAGGTAAGCGAACATCACCATCTGCAGCGACATCAGCACGCCGGTCACGCCATTGGGCATGAAGCCACCGTTGCTCCACAGGTTGGAAATGCCCATAGCCACACCGTCATTGCCAAAACCAAAGGCAATGATGCCGATACCGCCCAGGACCATCGCGATGATGGTGACGATCTTGATCAGGGCGAACCAGAACTCGAATTCACCGAAGGCCTTCACCGCTACCAGGTTGACCGCGCCCATGCTGCTCAGCGCCGCCAGGGCCCAGATCCAGCGGGGTACGTCGGGGAACCAGATGCCCATGTAGATGGCCACTGCGGTAATTTCGGCAACGCAGGTCACCAGCCACAGGAACCAGTAGTTCCAACCGGTGAGGAAGCCCGCCAGCGGGCCCAGGTAGTCCTGGGCATAACGGCTGAAGGAGCCGGCGACAGGGTTGTGCACGGCCATTTCGCCAAGGGCGCGCATGATCACAAGGATGGCCAGGCCACCGATGATGTAGGACAGCATGATCGCAGGGCCGGCCATTTCGATGGCCTTGGCCGAACCCAGGAAAAGACCGACGCCGATACAGGCGCCCAGCGCCATCAGACGGATGTGCCGTTCGCCCAGTTCACGCTTGAGCGGGCCGCCTTCAGTGGCAGGGCCGTGGGCAGGGTGGTTGCCGACTGGCATAGCAATACAACCTCATTTTGTTATTGGATTTGACCTTCGTGCAGCACCCGCCATGCCGATAGGCGTGGCGTTGGCTTGCCAGGCTGGCCTTGTGGGCCGGCCCGTATGCCGGAATAGAGCGCCCGGCAGGTCGAAGGGGGCGAGCAGTATAGGAAGAGCGTTGTAGGGGTTTTCACTGTATATGTGCAGAAATTTGGCGAGAACCCCGGGATCGCGTCGCACTCATCACGATCGCGCGGGCACCATAGCAACATCCCGGTACGAAGAAACCCACACCAAAGCCGCATAGCCCTACCTCGTCTTTCTTCCCTTCCTACAAATTTTTCACCCCACCCGCTCAACGTCTAAGCTTCAGACAAGCAAGACGAAAATACCTGGCCGGATAGAAGACTATGGGCGCACTGTGGCAATCGGAACCAACCAGAACGGAAGCACCCGAGATACCTCCGGCCGAGACGCCACAACCCAAGTCACCCCGTCAGCGTCGGCTATGGTGGCGGCTGATCATCCTTATCCTGCTGGTGGCGCTGGTTGCCATCGGCTTTGCGGCGTATGACGAATTCCGCACGTCCGAGCTGCAATCGCGAGAGTTCAGCAAACTGGCCGGCACGCTGACCTATTCGCTGCAGCCAGGCCCCAGCGATGCCATCGTGTACCCGGGTGAAGGGCCGTTCGACAAACGCCTGGGCTACAGCGCGTTGGGCGAGTTCCTGCCACGGCTGCTCAAGCGCGACTACCTGATCAGCGAGCAGGTGAAGTTCTCGCCAGCGTTGATGAACTACGTCGATCACGGGCTGTTCGTGCCCTACATCGAGAAAATCCAGGCCGGCCTGTCGATCACTGACTGCCGTGGCGACACGCTGTACCAGTACAACTACCCGCAGCACCTGTACCCTGATTTTGCGGCGATCCCGCCGGTGATGGTCAACAGCCTGCTGTTCATCGAAAACCGCGACCTGCTCGACACCCAGGACCCGCGCAACAACCCGGCCGTGGACTGGCCACGCTTTGCCAAGGCAGCCTACAGCCAGGTGGCCAAGCACCTGGCGTTGCCCGGCCAGTCCGCTGGCGGGAGTACCTTGGCCACGCAGCTGGAAAAGTACCGCCACTCACCAGACGGCCTGACGGTCTCGGGGGCCGAGAAAATCCGCCAGATGATTTCCGCCAGCGTGCGCGCCTACCAAGGCGGCCCTGACACGACTGCGGCTCGTCAGCGTATCGTGCGTGACTACCTCAACAGCGTGCCTCTCTCGGCTGTACCGGGGCATGGCGAAGTGCATGGCATGGCCGAAGGCCTGCGGGTGTGGTACGGCGCCGACTTCGACCAGGTCAACCAGGCCCTGACTTCCACGGCCAGCGACCCCGAGAGCATGGCCGCACGCGGCCTGGCCCTGCGCCAGGTGCTGTCACTGATGATTGCCCAGCGCCGCCCCTCGCATTACCTGTCCAAGGGCCGGGGCGAGCTGGCAGAACTCACCGATTCGCACATCCGCGTGCTGGCCGCCAATAAGGTGATCGAACAGCCCTTGGCCGATGCCGCACTGGCCAGCAAGGCGGTGTACCGCGACTGGGTCGCGCAGCCGACCATCGTGCCGATTGTGACCAACAAGGGCATCAGCCTGGCACGCAACCGCCTGGCCGCCATGCTCAACCGCCCTTTGTACGACCTCGACCGCCTCGACCTGTCGGCCACCAGCACCTTGCAGGCAGATTTGCAGTTGCAAGTGAGCCAGTACCTGAAGAACCTTGCCGACCCCGAATTCGCAGCGCAGATCGGCCTGATCGGCGAGCGACTGCTGACCAGCAAGACCACCGACCAGGTGAGCTACAGCTTTACCCTGTTCGAGCGCACCGGCGACGGCTCACGGGTGCGGGTGCAGACCGACAGCACCAACCAGCCTTTCGATATCAACGAAGGCAGCAAGCTGGAGCTGGGCTCGACTGCCAAGCTGCGGGTGCTGACCACCTACCTGGAAATCATCGCCGAGCTGCACGACAAGTACGCGGGCAAACCCGCCGCCGAGTTGAAAAAGGTCGAAGTCGCCGAACTCGACCGCATTACCCAGTGGTCGCTGGAGTGGCTTGCACAAAACAGCAAGAACCAGAGCCTGGATGCCATGCTTGATGCGGCGCTGGAGCGCAAGTATTCCGCCAACACCGGTGAAGCCTTCTTCACCGGTGGCGGCATGCACGTGTTCAACAACTTCCGCAAGGAAGACAACAACCGCAACCCGACGCTCAAGGATGCCCTGCGCGAATCGATCAACCTGCCGTTCATCCGCCTGATGCGCGACCTGGTGCGCTACGTGACCTACCAGCAGCCGTACAACCGCGTGCCGCTGCTAAAGGACGACGCCGACCCGCGCCGCCAGGAATACCTGGCCCGCTTCGCGGACAAGGAAGGTACCAATTACCTGATGCGCTTCTGGAAGAAATACCAACGCAAGACCTCGCAGCAGCGCCTGGACACCTTCCTCGACAGCATGCGCGTAACGCCGCAGCGGCTGGCGGCAGTGCACCGCTACCTGTTCCCCGAAGCCGGCCAGGAAACCTTCAATGCCTTCGTCCGTGCCCACCTCAAGGGCGACAAGATTGCCTTGGGCAAGCTGACCGACGGTCGCCTGTCGGAAATGTACGACGCCTATGGCCCAGGCAAGTACGACCTGCCTGATCAAGGCTACATCGCCAAAGTCCACCCGCTCGACCTGTGGCTGCTCGGCTACTTGCTGAAGAACCCCAGTTCGACCCTGACCGAGATGGTCAACGCCAGCCGCTTCGAGCGCCAGGAGGTGTACGGCTGGTTGTTCAAGAGCCGCCACCAAGGCGCACGCGACAGCCGCATCCGCACCATGGTCGAGATCGAAGCCTTCCTCGACATCCACCAACGCTGGAAACGCGTGGGCTATCCATTCGACCACCTGGTGCCTTCGCTGGCCACTGCCATCGGCAGCTCGGGCGACCGCCCTGCTGCCCTTTCCGAACTGGTCGGCATCATCCAGAACGACGGCGTTCGCCTGCCAACCTTGCGTATCGATACCCTGCACTTTGCGGCCAATACACCTTACGAAACCAAGCTGATCACCGACCCTGACCGGGGTGTGCGGATTCTGCCGGTTGAAGTCGCGCGTGCCCTGAAAGGCGCCATGTCGCAAGTGGTAGACGCAGGTACCGCACGGCGTATTTCCGGCAGTTTCAAGCTGCAGGACGGCACGCCACTGGTGATGGGTGGCAAGACCGGTACCGGTGACAACCGCATCGAAAGCTTCGGCGCCGGCGGCCGGTTGATTGGCTCGCGCTCGCTGAACCGTACCGCCACTTTCGTGTTCTTCCTGGGCGACAACCACTTCGGCACCCTCACCGCCTTCGTCCCGGGGCGCTCGGCAGAGGCGTTCAAATTCACCTCGGCGCTGCCGGTGCAGGTGCTTAAGGGCATGGCCCCGATCCTCATGCCGTACCTGCAGCCGGGCAATCCGAATGAATGCAAACCGCCGCAGGTTGCCGTGCACACACCCGCAGCTGGGAACGTATCGAATGAATAGATGATAATCATTGGCATTAAAGGGCTTGTCTTTAGATATATCTTGAGTAATATCTTACGATATATCGCAAACGACGGAGCCCTGTCCCCATGCGCGAACACACCCCCCATGATCCCTTCGAACGGCGCCCTGGCCGTGGCGAGCGCGGCCCACGCGTTTTCGCCCCCGGAGACCTCAAGCTATTGATGCTCGACCTGCTGGCCCAACAGCCCGGCCACGGTTACGACCTGATCCGCCAGATCGAAAACCTGTTCGACGGCAGCTACAGCCCAAGCCCCGGGGTGATCTACCCCACGCTGAACTTCCTTGAAGAAGCCGAGCTGATCAGCGGCCAGATACAGGGCAGCAAACGCCTCTACGCCATCACCGATGCCGGCCGCCATGCGCTGGCCGAGCAAGCTGTCGCGCTGGATGGCGTGCGTATGCGCATCGAAGTCAGCAAACGCGCCCTGCGCGGCCATGACCGCCCGCCAGAAATTCACGAAGCGGTCGGCAACCTGCGCCACGCACTGCACATGCACAGCGGCCGCTGGACACCGGAAGAGATCGAACGGGTTCGCGACCTGCTCAACCATACCGCCAAGGCCATTGCCTCCGGGCCGGCCGAACCTGTCAGGGAGCCCCCCCATGAGTGACACCATCCACCGCGTCAATCACGAGATCCGCCAACGCCGCCTGCAGGTACTGCGGGTCACCGACCTCACCCCGCGCATGCGCCGCATCACCCTGGGTGGTACCGAGCTGCAAGGCTTCACCAGCGTGGGCAGCGACGACCATATCAAGCTGCTATTCGCCGAAACGCCAGAACAACAGCAGGCTATCGAGGCCCGTAATCTGGGGCGTGACGGTGGTGCACGGCCCACCATGCGCGAGTACACACCACGGCGTATCGACTTGGTGGCCAATGAGCTGGATATCGACTTTGTGCTGCACGGTGACGGCCCTGCCTCCACCTGGGCTGCGCAGGCCGCGCCGGGGCAAACCCTGCATATCGCCGGGCCACGGGCCTCAATGGTGGTGCCGGACATTTTCGACAGCTATTTGCTGATTGGTGACGAAACGGCCATTCCGGCAATTGGCCGTCGGCTGGAAGCGTTGCCAGCGGGCCGCCAGGTGCTGGCGGTGATTCAGATCGAAGATGAGCAGGAGCGCCAGCCACTGCCGAGCAAGGCTCAGGTTGAAGTGATCTGGGTGCGCCGCCAGCAGGAAGATTTGCTGGCACTGGTGAAGAACCTGACCTTGCCGCAAGGCCGCTTGTATGGCTGGGTGGCGCTGGAAAAAGCCCTGACCCGCCAGGCCAAGGCGCTGCTGCTGGAAAAAGGGGTGCCGGAAGATGCGCTGAAGGCTGCGGCCTACTGGCGTGCTGACGGGACTGCGGACGACGAATAAACTGTCGTTTCCAGGTCCGGCCTCTTCGCGGGCAGCCCGCGAAGAGGCCGGGACAGGCTAAGCAAACTTGTACCTCCCACGCCACAGATCCAGCCCCAGCAAAACGAGACCAATCCCCCAGAACCCCGCCAACACGCCCAAGGCATTGAGCATCACCTGCCCATACCCCAGGCTCGCCACATCGATGAACGGATAGGCATACACGCCAATTTCGCTCCCCCGCCACAGCGCATAGGCAAAGTACACCGCCGGGTATATCGCCCAGACCGCCAGGTGCCATAGCCGCAACGTGCCCTTGCGCACCTCGCACCACCAATACAAGGCATACAGCACCGGCATCACGTCGTGCAGCAGTTCATCCGCCAGCCACTGCCAGCCTTGCGGCTGCCACAAATGGCGCAACAACAGGCTATAGGCCAACGCAACCAGCAGGATGCTGGCAGCAATGGCTGAACTCACCGAAGGAGACAGGAAAAAACGCTTGGCACGCCCTTCCCGCCCAAACGCTGCATAACTGAGCACCGTCGCCACCAAGGTATTGCTCAGCACGGTGAAGTACCCGAACACGTTGATCAGGCCGCCAATCAGGCTGGCCTGTTCCTGCCAGCGCGCCACCAGCACCAGGTACACCTGCACAGTCAGACCGAACCAGCCCAGTACAGCCATACCGCTCAGCCATGGACGCTGTGCCATGTCAGGCCTGGCGCTGCAGCTTCACATACAACTGCTCGACCTTTTCCCGCGCCCACGGTGTTTTGCGCAAGAAGGTCAGGCTCGACTTGATGGTCGGGTTGCTCTTGAAGCAGCGCACATCGATGCGTTCGGCCAGGCCTTGCCATTGGTAGTGCGCCACCAGCTCGGTAAGGATCTGCTCAAGGGTCTTGCCGTGTAGCGCGTTGTGTTGGGCCGTGCTCATGCTGTGCTCCGTAGGAAAGATGCGCACCTTACACGAGTGTAGTGGTGGGTGGGATCAGTCGACTCGACAGAAAAACCGCTGGCCATGGGCAAAACCTCTGTGCTGAAATAAATATGTTATGTTGTAACATTACAGAAGCCTCTGCCAAGGAACGCCCCATCCCCATGCTGTACTCACCGCTTCGCCTCTCCCCACTTGCCGTCGCGCTCTGGCTGGCTGCATCGCCCAGCCAGGCCGTGGAACTCGAACCCCAGGTCATCACCGCCAACCCGCTGGGCAATCGCCAGCTGGCCGCTCCCAGCACCGTGCTTGAAGGCGACAACCTGTTGCAGCAACAGCACGGCAGCCTCGGTGAAACCCTGAACAAACAGCCCGGTGTCGCCTCCACCTGGTTCGGGCCGGGCGCCAGCCGCCCGGTGATTCGTGGCCTGGACGGCGACCGCATTCGTATCCTGCGCAATGGCGTCGGCGCGCTGGATGCCTCGTCGCTGTCCTACGACCATGCCGTGCCGCTGGACCCGGTCACCGTCGACCGTGTCGAGATCGTCCGTGGCCCTGCCGCCCTGCTGTACGGCGGTAACGCCATCGGCGGTGTGGTCAACACCTTCGACAACCGCATCCCGGATACGCCCATCGAGGGCATTCACGGTGCCGGTGAGCTGCGCTACGGCGGCGCCGACACCACCCGCAGCAGCGCTGGCAAGCTGGAGGCCGGCAACGGTGCCTTTGCCCTGCACCTGGATGCCAACAGTCGCCAGTTCAACGACCTGCGCATCCCCGGCTATGCCCGCAGTTCCAAGGTACGTGACGCTGACGAGCCCGGCAGCAAGCACCGCCTGGAAAACAGCGACGGTCGCCAGGATGGCGGTGCGGTCGGTGGCGCGTACCATTGGGATCACGGCTACGCTGGCCTGTCCTACAGCGGCTATGACAGCAACTACGGCTCGGTGGCCGAATCCGGCGTGCGCCTGGACATGAAGCAGGACCACTACGCCTTCGCCTCCGAACTGCGCGACCTCGACGGCCCGTTCAGCTCGGTCAAGGTCGATGCCGGCTACACCGACTACGAACACAGGGAGATTGAAGAAGGCGAGGTGCACACCACCTTCAAGAACAAAGGCTACGAAGCACGCATCGAAGCCCGCCACCAACCGCTCGGGCCGGTGGAAGGGGTGATTGGCGCCCAGGTCAGCCGCAACGCGTTCTCTGCCCTGGGCGAAGAAGCCTTTGTCCCGCACACCGATACCGACAGCCTGGCGCTGTTCATGCTAGAACAGTGGCAGGCCACAGAGCGCCTGAACCTGAGCCTGGGTGCACGCATGGAGCACACCCGGGTAGACCCAGACGCCAAAGGCAACGAAAACTTCGTCGATGCCGACAGCGCCAGCAGCTTCAACGCCTTCAGCCTGTCGTCAGGTGCGGTGTACCAGCTTGACCCGATCTGGTCGCTGGCCGCCAACCTCGGCTACACCGAACGCGCCCCGACCTTCTACGAGCTGTATGCCAATGGCGCACACGTGGCCACTGGCGCCTTTGAAGTTGGCGATGCCAGCCTGAACAAGGAAAAGGCCATTTCCACCGACCTGGCACTACGCTTCGATAATGGCACGCACAAAGGCAGTGTCGGGGTGTTCTACAGCCACTTCCGCAACTACATCGGATTGATCGGCACTGGCAACACCCGCGAAGGTGGGCATGACCACGACCATGGCGAGGATGACCATGACCACGATCATGACCACGACGGCTTCCCGGAGTACCAGTACCAGGGCGTGCGTGCGCGCTTCTATGGCATCGAAGCCCAGGACCGCTGGCAACTGGCCGAGAACCGTTACGGCAGCTTCGCGCTGGAACTCTCCGGCGACTACACCCGGGCCAAGAACCTCGACAGTGGCGAGCCGCTGCCACGCATCGCCCCGCTGCGCCTGAACAGCGGGCTGGTCTGGGAACTGGACCGCTGGCAGGCACGGGTCGATGTGCACCATGCGGCATCGCAACACCGCAAGCCGGCCAACGAAACCAGCACCGATGGCTACACCACACTGGGGGCGAGCGTTGGCTACCGCTTCGAGGTTGGCCAGAGCCAGTGGCTGGCGTTTGTGCGCGGTGAAAACCTGACCGACCAGACCGTGCGTTATGCCAGCTCTATTCTGCGCGACATTGCCCCGGCGCCAGGACGCAGTGTGGAAGTCGGCCTGCGTACTACCTTCTGAAATCGCGGGGGCGCTTTGCGCCCCCTACAGACCATTGTTACCAGACAAACAATAATGCCCTGCGACATTTTGTCTTTTTTTCTTACAACTTCCCCTATATCCTCCTCGCCGCAAGCTGAAACGCTTCATCGCAACCCTCTTGTCGCCATATCCATTGAAGGCCCCGCCCTTCGATGCGCTTGCCGGTTTTTTCAATAATCAAAAGATAGCGCTATCTCATGTTTCAACTGCCCAAACCCTGTTACATCGGCCTTGCCCTCAGTGCCTTGGCGACACCCGCCAGTGCCAGCGAAATGTTCGCCAACGACTCCCCCTGGATGCTCGGCGACTGGGGCGGCAAACGCAGCGAATTGCTGGAAAAAGGCTACGACTTCACCCTCGGCTACACCGGCGAGATGGGCAGCAACCTGCACGGGGGCTACGACCACGACCGCACGGCGCGCTACAGCGACCAGTTCACCTTTGGCAGCCACCTCGACCTGGAAAAGATCCTGGGCTGGCATGACACCGAGTTCCAGCTGACCATCACCGAACGCCACGGCGACAACATCAGCAACGACCGCATCAACGACCCTCGCGTCGGCGGCTTCACCTCGGCCCAGGAAGTCTGGGGCCGTGGCGAAACCTGGCGGCTGACGCAGATGTGGATCAAGCAGAAGTACTTCGACGGCGCACTGGATGTGAAATTCGGCCGCTTCGGCGAAGGCGAGGACTTCAACAGCTTCCCCTGCGACTTCCAGAACCTGGCCTTCTGCGGCTCGCAGGTGGGCAACTGGGTGGGCGGTATCTGGTACAACTGGCCGGTCAGCCAGTGGGCCCTGCGCGTGCGCTACAACCTGAACCCGGAGCTGTACGCGCAGGTCGGCGTGTTCGAGCAGAACCCTTCCAACCTCGAATCCGGCAACGGCTTCAAGCTCAGCGGCAGCGGCACCCAGGGCGCGGTAATGCCAGTCGAACTGGTATGGACCCCACGTATCCAAGGCCTGAAAGGGGAATATCGCGCCGGCTACTACTACAGTAATGCCAAGGCACAGGATGTTCTGAAGGACAGTAACGGCCAGCCGGCAGCCCTGAGCGGCGCCGCCTACCGCAGCAGTTCCAGCAAACACGGCATGTGGCTCGGCGCCCAGCAGCAGGTGACTTCGCTGGCCTCCGACCAGTCGCGTGGCCTGAGCCTGTTCGCCAACGCCACGGTGCATGACAAGAAGACCAATGCCATCGACAACTATGTGCAGGCAGGACTGGTATACAAAGGGCCTTTCGACGCCCGCGCCAAGGACGACATCGGCTTCGCCCTGGCCCGCGTGCACGTCAACCCTGCCTACCGCAAGAACGCCCGCCTGGCCAACCAGGCCGCCGGCCTCGATGACTACGACAACCCCGGTTTCCTGCCCGTGCAGGACACCGAATACAGCGCCGAGCTGTACTACGGCATTCATTTGGCCGACTGGCTCACGGTTCGCCCCAACCTGCAGTACATCCGCCACCCGGGCGGGGTGTCGCAGGTCGATGGCGCCCTGGTCGGCGGCCTGAAGATCCAGAGCAGTTTCTAACCCCTTTTTGACCTGACGGAGAACCTACGATGAGCACTGAAAGTGCCAACAATGGAAGCCGCTGGCTACCGCGCCTGATGGGCGCGCTGCTGTTGCTGATGGGCCTGGCCCTGCTGGCCGGCGGCATCAAGCTGAGCCAGCTGGGTGGATCGCTGTACTACCTGATCGCCGGTATCGGCTTTGCCCTGTCGGGCATCCTGCTGCTGGCTCAGCGCCGTATCGCCCTGGGCCTGTATGGCGTGGTGCTGCTGGCCAGCACCGTCTGGGCCCTGCTCGAAGTGGGCCTGGACTGGTGGCAACTGGTGCCACGCCTGGCCATCTGGTTCGCCATCGGCGTGGTGCTGCTGCTGCCATGGGCACGTCGCCCGCTGATCGGCCCGGCCAGCAAAGCCAACACTGCGCTGCTGAGCGTTGCCGTGGTCGCATCCGGCGCTTGCGCGATCGCCAGCCAGTTCACCCACCCCGGTGAAGTGTTCGGCGAACTGGGCCGCGAAAGCAGCGAAATGGCCAGTGCCGCCCCGGCCATGCCCGACGGCGAATGGCAGGCCTACGGCCGTACCGAACATGGCGACCGCTACTCGCCACTGCGCCAGATCACCCCGCAGAACGCCTACCGCCTGGAAGAAGCCTGGCGTATTCGTACCGGTGACCTGCCGACCGAGAACGACCCGGTGGAGTTGACCAACCAGAACACCCCGCTGAAGGTCAACGGCATGCTCTATGCCTGCACCGCGCACAGCCGCCTGCTGGCCCTGGACCCGGACACCGGCGCCGAAATCTGGCGCTACGACCCTCAGGTCAAAAGCCCGGTCGGCACCTTCAAGGGCTTTGCCCACATGACCTGCCGTGGCGTTTCGTACTATGACGAAAACCGCTACGTCAGCCGCGACGGCAGCCCGGCACCGAAAATCACCGATGCAGGCCAGGCCGTGGCCCAGGCCTGCCCGCGCCGCCTCTACCTGCCTACCGCGGATGCCCGCCTGATCGCCATCAACGCCGACAACGGCAAGGTGTGCGAAGGCTTCGCCAACCAGGGCGTGATCGACCTCACCACCGGCATCGGCCCGTTCACCGCCGGCGGCTACTACTCCACCTCGCCTGCTGCAGTCACCCGTGACCTGGTGATCATCGGCGGCCACGTGACCGACAACGAGTCGACCAACGAGCCGTCCGGCGTGATCCGCGCCTACGACGTGCACGACGGCCACCTGGTATGGAACTGGGACAGCAACAACCCGGACGACACCAAGCCATTGGCCCCCGGCAAGCAGTACAGCCGCAACTCGGCCAACATGTGGTCGATCGCCAGCGTCGATGAAGACCTTGGCATGATCTACCTGCCGCTGGGCAACCAGACCCCGGACCAGTGGGGTGCCGACCGCACACCGGGCGCCGAGAAGTACAGCGCCGGCGTGGTCGCGCTTGACCTGGCCACCGGCAAAGCCCGCTGGAACTACCAGTTCACCCACCACGACCTGTGGGACATGGACGTTGGCAGCCAGCCGACCCTGGTGCACCTGAAGACCGACGATGGGGTAAAACCGGCAATCATCGTACCGACCAAGCAAGGCAGCCTGTATGTGCTCGACCGCCGAGACGGCACGCCGATCGTACCGATTCGCGAAATCCCTACCCCGCAAGGCGCGGTGAAGGGCGACCACACCTCGCCGACCCAGGCGCGCTCCGACCTCAACCTGCTTGGCCCTGAGCTGACCGAACAGGCCATGTGGGGCGCCACGCCGTTCGACCAGATGCTGTGCCGCATCCAGTTCCGCGAGCTGCGCTACGAAGGCCAGTACACCCCGCCGTCCGAGCAGGGCTCGCTGATCTACCCAGGCAACGTCGGCGTGTTCAACTGGGGCAGCGTGTCGGTTGACCCAGTGCGCCAGCTGCTGTTCACCTCGCCCAACTACATGGCCTTCGTGTCGAAGATGGTCCCGCGTGAGCAAGTTGCCGAAGGCAGCAAACGCGAAAGCGAGACCAGCGGTGTGCAGCCGAACACCGGCGCACCGTACGCCGTGACCATGCACCCGTTCATGTCGCCACTGGGCGTACCGTGCCAGGCCCCGGCCTGGGGCTACGTTGCCGCTATCGACCTGTTCACCAACAAGGTGGTGTGGAAGCACAAAAACGGTACCACCCGCGACAGCACCCCGGTCCCGATCGGCCTGCCGGTTGGCGTGCCGAGCATGGGCGGCTCGATCGTGACCGCGGGTGGCGTCGGCTTCCTCAGCGGCACCCTCGACCAGTACCTGCGCGCCTATGACGTGAACAACGGCAAGGAACTGTGGAGCGCGCGCCTGCCAGCAGGTGGCCAGGCCACGCCGATGACCTACACCGGCAAGGATGGCAAGCAGTACGTGCTGGTGACTGCCGGCGGCCATGGTTCGCTGGGCACCAAAATGGGCGATTACATCATCGCTTACAAATTGGCTGAATAAGCTGCAAGTCATAAGCTTCAAGCTGCAAGAAAAAAGCGGGGCCAATGCGGTCCCGCTTTTTTCTTGCAGCTTGAAGCTTGAAACTTGAAGCTTGAAACCCATCCCCCTCTGCCCCATCTAAGCACCATAGTCATTCACGCAGGTGCCCCATGAGCGACCAGCAGGATTTCCCGGAACACCCCGACGAACACAGCGAAGTCGAACACACCACCACGCAGGCCGAAACTGGCCATGCCCTCGCCCTGCCCGGCCAGCAGCTGCCGGACAAGGTCTATGTGATCCCGATCCACAACCGCCCGTTCTTCCCGGCCCAGGTACTGCCGGTCATCGTCAACGAAGAACCTTGGGCCGAAACCCTCGACCTGGTGGCCAAGTCGCCCGACCACTGCCTGGCACTGTTCTTCATGGACACCCCGCCAGAAGACCACCGCCACTTCGACACCGCCGCGCTGCCGCAGTACGGCACGCTGGTCAAGGTGCACCATGCCAGCCGTGAGAACGGCAAGCTGCAGTTCGTTGCCCAGGGCCTGACCCGGGTACGCATCCGCACCTGGCTCAAGCACCACCGCCCGCCCTACCTGGTTGAAGTCGAATACCCGCGCCAGCCCGCCGAGCCCACCGACGAGGTCAAGGCCTACGGCATGGCGTTGATCAACGCGATCAAAGAGCTGCTGCCGCTCAACCCGCTGTACAGCGAAGAGCTGAAGAACTACCTCAATCGCTTCAGCCCCAACGACCCGTCGCCGCTCACCGATTTCGCCGCCGCGCTCACCTCGGCTACCGGCAACCAGTTGCAGGAAGTGCTCGACTGCGTACCCATGCTCAAACGCATGGAAAAGGTGCTGCCGATGCTGCGCAAAGAGGTGGAAGTCGCGCGCCTACAGAACGAGATCTCGGCCGAGGTCAACCGGCAGATCGGCGAACACCAGCGCGAGTTCTTCCTCAAGGAACAGCTCAAGGTCATCCAGCAAGAGCTGGGTTTGACGAAGGACGACCGCAGTGCCGACCTCGAACAGTTCGAGCAGCGCCTGGAAGGCAAGACCTTGCCACCCCAGGCACGCAAGCGCATCGACGAAGAGATGGGCAAGCTGGCCATTCTTGAAACCGGCTCGCCCGAGTACGCTGTTACACGCAACTACCTCGAATGGGCCACCGCCCTGCCGTGGGGTGTTTACGGCAAGGACAAGCTCGACCTCAAGCATGCGCGCAAGGTCCTCGACCAGTACCATGCCGGCCTCGACGACATCAAGGAACGCATCCTCGAGTTCCTCGCCGTGGGGGCCTGGAAAGGCGAGATCAGCGGCTCGATCGTGCTGCTGGTCGGCCCGCCCGGGGTGGGCAAGACCAGCATCGGCAAGTCCATCTCCGAGTCGCTTGGCCGGCCGTTCTACCGTTTCAGCGTTGGCGGCATGCGTGACGAGGCCGAGATCAAGGGCCATCGCCGCACCTACATCGGCGCCCAGCCCGGCAAGCTGGTGCAAGCCCTGAAAGACGTCGAAGTGATGAACCCGGTGATCATGCTCGACGAAATCGACAAGATGGGCCAGAGCTACCAGGGCGACCCGGCTTCAGCGCTGCTGGAAACCCTCGACCCGGAGCAGAACGTCGATTTCCTCGACCACTACCTCGACCTGCGCCTGGACCTGTCCAAGGTGCTGTTCGTGTGCACTGCCAACACCCTCGACTCGATCCCCGGCCCACTGCTCGACCGCATGGAAGTGATCCGCCTGTCCGGCTATATCACCGAGGAAAAACTGGCCATTGCCAAACGCCACCTGTGGCCCAAGCAGCTGGAAAAGGCCGGCGTGGCCAAGACCAGCCTCAGCATCAGCGACAGCGCCCTGCGTATGGTGATCGAAGGCTACGCCCGCGAAGCCGGCGTGCGCCAGCTGGAGAAGCAACTGGGCAAGCTGGTGCGCAAGGCCGTGGTCAAATTGCTGGAAGACCCTGAAGCCAAACTGAAGATCGGCACCAAGGACCTGGAGGCCGCGCTCGGCACGCCGGTGTTCCGTAGCGAGCAGGTACTGGCTGGCAAAGGCGTGATCACGGGCCTGGCCTGGACCAGCATGGGCGGCGCCACGCTGCCAATCGAGGCGACCCGCATTCACACCCTCAACCGTGGCTTCAAGCTGACGGGCAAGCTGGGTGACGTGATGAAGGAGTCGGCCGAAATTGCCTACAGCTATGTCAGCTCCAACCTCAAGCAATTTGGCGGTGACCCAGGCTTCTTCAACGAAGCGTTCATCCACCTGCATGTACCTGAAGGGGCTACGCCCAAAGATGGCCCGAGCGCTGGCATCACCATGGCAAGTGCCCTGCTGTCGCTGGCCCGCGACCAGGCGCCGAAAAAAGGCGTGGCCATGACCGGCGAGCTGACCCTCACCGGCCAGGTGCTACCGATTGGTGGTGTGCGCGAGAAGGTGATTGCGGCGCGGCGGCAGAAAATCTTCGAGCTGATCTTGCCAGAGCCTAACCGAGGGGACTTCGAAGAACTGCCGGACTATTTGCGCGAAGGCCTGACGGTTCACTTCGCCAAGCGCTTTGCCGATGTGGCCAAGGTCCTGTTCTAACCTGCACTGGCCTCTTCGCGGCTTCAGCCGCGAAGAGGCCGGCACTGACAACACAAAACCCAGCAGCATCGGTTATCCTCGGGCCATCGCCAGCCCCCGGAGCCAACATGACCGCCCCTCGTCTGCTCGTTCCCCTGAGCTTCGCCCTGCTTTGTGCCTGCGCCCAGCACCCCGCACAGCCCGTCGAACTGGATGCCGAGAGTGAATGCCCAACCCGGCTGCAGGTAGGCCAGGCACTCACCCTGAGCTTGCCCAGCAACCCGTCCACCGGCTATCGCTGGCGTGTCGAAAACCCAGCCTCAAGCATCCTGCGCAGCCTCGGCCCGGAGGTGTACAGCGCCCCCGAAGAAGAAGACGTGGTCGGCAGCGCCGGTGTTTCCACCTGGCGCTTCCAGGCCAGCAACACCGGAGACGCCCAACTGGTGCTGGTCTACCAGCAGCCGTGGGCCACAGACGTCGCCCCGGTGCAAACCTTCGACTGCAAGATTATCGTCCGCTGAGCACGATCAGCTGCGGTCATACGCCATCTGCACGACCTTCAGGTAGTCACAGAGGTCTTTCAGCGCGACCGTGGCAGCATCCAGCCCCGTCGTCGCGCTGAGCTTCGCAGCCTGCGCCTGCCACTCCAGTTCGACCTTGCGCAGTTCGTGCAACCACTCGTTCTTGAGCGGCTCAAGGCCGGACAAGGCCTTGAGTGCCTCCTGCTCATCCTGAGCAGTTTGCAGCGCTCGCTGTAGGTGCCGCTGGTCGCCCAGCGCTTCCTCTATTTTTGCATCAAGCCGGGTGCGAACCTTGCTCAAGTCACTGAACGTCTTGGCCCCCTCCAGTGCATCAGCATGCTTGGCTAACTTGCCAGTCACAGCCTTCAACAGGCTGGCATCGACCTTCGGGTCCGCGATCAACCCGATGAGCTGGTCAATTTCATCATCGCTCGGGATCAAGCCCTTCAGTGCGCTGGCAACGGACGGTCTTTCGAACAATTCGATAGCCTGGCCAATATCTGCCCGCTGCTGGCGCAACTGGGCCAATCGTTGATCGAAGGCTGACGCCTGGCTCTGGAGGCTGACGATTCGTTTGTCCAGTTCCGATAACGGCTCTACCAAAGCAGACAGGGTGAAAAGTTCCAACCGCAGATTCTGCCTGGATAACAGTGAATGAAGCTGGCTCAAACGGCTTAGCACACTGGCAAGCCGGTAATGGGTATCGGCCCCCAGTTTGCTCGGGATGAAATCGCGGTCTTCCAGTAAAACGATAGCGCCTATCAGGCTCTCCTTGAAGGCGCGTTCGACACCCAGCAACAATGTACGCAGCTCACCCAGTTGCTCACGCGCCCCGGGTAACACGTTCATGTCCCAGCTTTGTATCAGGTGGAATACCTGATCTTGCACGGTTTGCATTTGCACGAAATCCGGCAGGGCCACATTAACGTTGGTCACGTCCATGTCAAACGTCCTCATATTCTTCAATCAATTCATTAAATAACTCAGACAATGTGTGGCAAATATTGCCTATCTTTCTCCACGGCTTGATAACCTCAGAGAAATCGTGCACAAACGATTCAAGTTGAGTGAGGGTGCTCAACTCTTTGGCTTCGTTCACGGAGTTATTGGCGTACGAGGCCAGAAACAGCCATACATCTGCCAGGCGCCGGGTCGCTGCCGACAGGTCCTTGCACCTGAACTGCAGGTCCCTGACCAATGTCGAGATACGCTCGAAGTCGTTCAGCGCGGGGGCCATCCTGCCCAGTGCATCCGCCAATTCTTCGCGCTTTTGGATCAACACGTTTTTTCTGGCCCGGATTTTTTCTGCCTTGTCACCGAATACACCGCCGGTGATGATCAGGCCAATCGGCCCCAGTAAGATGCCTGTGAACGCGTAGCCCACGTTGGCATCGTACTCGGACTTCAACTGGTCAATCTGTTCGTCCCATTGATCCAGCTGCCGCCGTTTCATCAGGATGTCTTCATGGGAAACCTTCTCGTCGAAGTGTTTCAACAACCGTACCATTCGCGGCTTCAGCTCGCGTTTGATCTCACTGTTGAACCAATTGGCACGTGCGTCGACATCATCAATTCGCCGGCGAGTGCCTTCAATTTCCTTGACCAGTTCGTTGATGCCAAGTGTCAGCACACTGGCGATCTGCGCTTGATCTTCTTCACTCAGTTCCGACGTATAAACATCATCGCCCTGCTCGGCCTGTCGCTGCTTGATTGCCACAAAGACATCACTGTTCTCAAGATGCGCAAGCAGGCTGCCGCCACGCTGTACCAAGCTTTCAGCGAACAGTTCAATTTCAGGGCCCAGTTGCTTGATGCTACGCTCCAGTATGTCCCATTCGTACACATGCCTGTGCAGTGCCTTATACAGGTCATGAACCATCGAGGCGTCAAGGCCGAGTGCCGCATAATCGACTTCGCGTTCGATTTCAGCTCGCGTGCGTGGCAACTGGTTTACAGTATTGGCGTATCGTTTGATGACCTTCAGGTTATCAGCCGTCAATAAGCTGCCAACATGCTGGCCACCCTCAAGCCGGTTCTCGATGAACGTAAAATAACGTTCCGGCAACATCTTGACCTTGGACACCGGGTCCAGTTCATCTACGGTAACTTCTTCCCGCCGAGCATTGGCATTCATCACTTAACCCAATATCCTTTTTCAAATCCAGTAATCCTGCACTCGAAGTGTCCTTCTTCAACCGGCTTAATTCATTCATCTTGATAACTTAACGCTGTGGGAAAGTTCACTGCTCCCGGTCTGAACGCTCCGACCCTGAAGCATTGCCATGGCAAGATGCGCGGCCATTGGATAAAATGCGCCCCCGTTTCACCCTGTATCGAGCGTGCCGTGAGCAAACAACCCGACCGCCTCTTCTCCCAGCCCCTGGAGCAGGTGCCTGATTTCGTCTTCAACGAGGACGTGGTGCGTGTGTTCCCGGACATGATCAAGCGCTCGGTGCCCGGGTACCCGACCATCGTCGAGAACCTCGGCGTACTGGCCGCGCGCTTCGCCCAGCCAAATACCGCGCTGTACGACCTGGGCGCATCGCTGGGGGCAGTCACCCAGTCGCTGCGCCGCCATGTGCGCAGCGACGGCTGCCGGGTGATCGCAGTGGACAATTCCGCCGCCATGGTCGAGCGTTGCCGCCAGTACCTCACCGCCCAGGACTCGATGTTCCAGGAGCTGCTGCCGGTGCACGTGCTGGAGGCCGATATCCTTACCCTGCCTTTCGAGCCTGCCTCGGTAGTGGCGATGAACTTCACCCTGCAGTTCATCGCCCCCGACCAGCGTCTGGAACTGCTCGGCCGCATCCGCCAGGCACTGCTGCCCGGTGGCGCGCTGATCCTCTCGGAAAAGCTGCGGTTCGCCGATGAGCAAGAGCAGGACCTGCTCAATGAACTGCACCTGGACTTCAAGCGGGCCAATGGCTACAGCGAACTGGAAATCGCCCAGAAGCGCAGCGCCATTGAAAACGTGATGCGCCCCGATACCCTCGAAGCTCACCAGCAGCGCCTGCGCGCCGCCGGTTTCTCGAAAGTGGTGCCCTGGTTCCAATGCCTTAACTTCGCCTCGTTGATAGCCCTGCCATGATCGATCTGTCCCCCCTCGTCCGCCGCCTGGCGGGCACGCCCCTGGCTTCCTGGTCGCAAGGCCTGCAAGCGCAACTGGAAGCCAAGCTGGAGAAAGGCCACGGTGACCTCGATCGCTGGCGTGGTGCGCTCGATGCCCTGCCCGCCCTGCAACCCAGCGATATCGACCTGGTCAACGGGCTGCGTCTGGACTGCGACTGCGACGACGCCACCCGTGCGCAAATGCGCCAGGCACTGATGGGCCTGTCGCCTTGGCGCAAAGGTCCGTTCGACCTGTTTGGCGTGCATGTGGACACCGAGTGGCATTCGGACTGGAAATGGTCACGCGTTGCGCCGCACCTGGACCTCAAAGGCAAGCGCGTGCTCGACGTGGGCTGCGGCAACGGCTACTACCAGTGGCGCATGCTCGGTGCCGGGGCCGACATGGTGATTGGCGTCGACCCCAACTGGCTGTTCTTCTGCCAGTTCCAGGCCGTGCAGCAATACCTGCCGGAGCTGCCGGCGTGGCATTTGCCGTTCGCCCTGGAGGACCTTCCCGCTAACCTGGAAGGTTTCGACACGGTGTTTTCCATGGGCGTTTTCTACCACCGCCGCTCCCCCATCGAACACTTGCTGGCGCTGAAAGACTGCCTGGTCAAAGGTGGCGAGCTAGTGCTGGAAACCCTGGTGATCGAAGGCGACGAAAACCAGGTACTGGTACCTGAAGACCGTTACGCGCAGATGCGCAACGTCTGGTACTTGCCATCGGTTCCGGCCCTGGAGCGCTGGTTGCGCCGTGCCGGTTTCAGCGATGTGCGTTGCGTCGATGTAAGCGTGACCAGCGTCGAGGAACAGCGCAGTACCGAGTGGATGCGCTACCAGTCGCTGGGTGACTTCCTCGACCCGAACGACCACAGCAAGACCATCGAAGGGCTGCCGGCCCCACGCCGCGCCACCCTGCTGGCGCGCAAATAAAAAAGGCGCCCGGTTGGGCGCCTGAATACACCTGCGCCGAGGAGCTGTCGCGCGCAGGTGCTGTTACCTCAGTCCTTGGCCACCTCACGGGCCTTCTCTTGTGCCTTGCGCTCGCGTTCGGCAACGGCTTGTTGCTTGTCGCCGTGCAGGCGCTGCTGGTCTTCGCGGAACGCTTGCCAGAATTGCCTGGAACGCTCCGCACCGCCCTCGGCGTAAACACTGGCGCTGCCCAGGGCAAGGGTGGCCAACAGCAGGTATTTGGTCAGGTTCATCGTGGTTGCCTCGTGATAACCGATCAGACACGGCCATCCTAGTGAGAGGTAGCTAACAGCAAGGTGAGGCGGGGATTACAGTCCTGCAATCTGCGCAGAACAGACAGCCAGATAACCGCAGCATTACAAATCCGTTATCTGCGCCGCGATTGCTTTCTCATGTCGTAACATCCCGCCACTTGACCCTGATGCCACTACAGGGTCGAGAATCGCCCCCTTTCATCACACCGAGCCCCTTCATGCGCCTACTGATCATCGAGGACGAACTGCGTACCGCCGACTACCTGCAACAGGGCCTGCGCGAAAACGGCTATGTGGTCGACTGCGCCCACACGGGCACCGACGGCCTGCACCTGGCCCGCCAGCAGCCGTACGACCTGGTCATCCTCGACGTCAACCTGCCAGAACTCGATGGCTGGACCGTGCTGCAGCGGCTGCGTGCCGAGTCGGCCACGCGCATCATGATGCTCACCGCTCACGGCCGCCTCGCCGACCGGGTCAAAGGCCTGGACCTGGGCGCCGATGACTACCTGCTCAAGCCCTTCGAGTTCCCCGAGTTGCTGGCCCGCATCCGCAGCCTGCTGCGGCGCAACGACCAGCAACTGCAGCCCAGCACCCTGCGCGTCGCCGACCTGGAGCTGGACCCTGGCCGCCACCGCGCCTACCGCGCCGGGCAACGCATCGACCTGACCGCCAAGGAGTTCGCGCTGCTCCACCTGCTGATGCGTCAGACCGGCGAAGTGTTGTCGCGCACACAGATCATCTCATTGGTCTGGGACATGAATTTCGACTGCGACACCAACGTGGTCGAGGTCTCGATCCGGCGCCTGCGGGCGAAGATAGACGACCCGTTCGACAACAAGCTCATCCACACCCTACGTGGCGTAGGCTATGTACTTGAGGCGCGCTTTTGAAAAACCCCAGCCTGTCGATGCGCCTGGGCCTGGGCGTCACACTGATGGGCGCCGCACTCGTGCTGCTGCTTGCCTGCCTGGCGGTGTTCGCGCTGGATCACGAACTGGACAACCGCGCACGCAAAGACCTGGCGCGCAAGATGCTGCAGGTCGAGCACAACCTGCGCGTTGACCTGCGCAGCGAGGACCTGGGCAGCCGCGCCCACCCCCTGCTCGACCTGGTAATGGGGCATGACAACCTCAGCCTCAGCGTAATGGCCCTAGAGGGCCGCCACCCGCACCTGCTCAGCCTCGGCCCGGCTTTGGAGTCGCAGGTGGGCGAATTGCACACCGATGCCCGTCTGAGCTTTCACGCCTGGCGCGACAGCAGCGGCAATCAGATCCTCACCGTGACCCGGCTGATGCGCCTGCGCGACAACACGCCGGTGAAGGTGATGATGTCGCTCAACCGCGCCGACGACAACGCCCTGCTGCAGGCTTACCTGCATTCCACTTTGCTCGCTCTGCCACTGCTGCTGGTCTTGATTGGTGCGGGCGCCTGGTGGCTGATGCAGCGCGGCCTGAAACCCCTGCGGCACTTCCGGCGCATTGCCGGGCAGGTATCGGCCCAGGACCTGCAGCATCGTTTGCCCGCCACTGGGTTGCCACAGGAGCTGGCAGAACTGGCCAGCAGTATCAACGTCATGCTCGATCGCCTCGATCAGGGCGTGAGCCAGTTGTCGCAGTTCTCCGACGATCTGGCCCATGAACTGCGCACCCCATTGAGCAACCTGATGGGCAAGGCGCAGGTGACCCTGGCCCGTGAGCGGGACAACGCCAACTACCGGGAAGTGCTGGAAGACAGCATCGAGGAACTGACGCGGCTCAACCGCATCATCAACGACATGCTGTTTCTCGCCCAGGTCAGCCAGCCTCAAGTGCAGATCACGCTCAAGCCGATGGCAATGGCCGACGAGGCTGCAAGGGTGGTCGAGCTGTTTGCCTTCAGCGCCGAAGTGAAAGCCGTTGAGTTGCGGGTTCAGGGCTGGGGCACAGCGCTGGGTGACCGGTTGATGTTGCAGCGGGCGTTGTCGAACCTGCTGAGCAATGCGATACGGCATGGCCCTGAGGGTGAGCCCATCGAACTGCGTATCGAACGCTCTGGCAGCGAAGTACGGCTATCTGTGGAGAACCAGGGGCCTGGCATTGCTGCCGAGCACCACGCGCGGTTGTTCGAGCGGTTTTACCGGGTAGGATCGGGGCGCTCGCGGCTGGAGGGCGGGACCGGGTTGGGGTTGGCGATCGTAAAGTCGATCATGCAATTACATGGTGGGCGTGTTGAATTGATTAGCAGCCCCCCAGGGCCTACCCGCTTTACCCTGGTGTTTCCTGCCGAGTAATCAGCTGTCTGTACTGGCCTCTTCGCGGGCAAGCCCGCCCACAGGGACTCCACAGGCCTTGAGATTTGTGCAATACCTGTGGGAGCGGGCGTGCCCGCGAAGAGGCCGGTACAGGCGATCATCAAATCAGCGCGAAGCCGCCACGATCAGCGCCTTCATCTCGGCCACTGCGGCCTTGAAACCAACGAACAAGGCGTGCGCCACCAGCGCATGGCCAATGTTCAGCTCATTGATACCCTTGATCGCCGCCACCGCCTCAACGTTGTGGTAATGCAGCCCGTGACCGGCATTGACGATCAGTCCCTGCCCCACGCCAAAGGCCACGCCATCGACGATACGCTTGAGTTCCTCAGCCACTTCAGTCGGGGTTTCGGCATCGGCATAACGCCCGGTGTGCAGTTCGATGGCCGGTGCCCCCACGCGGCGTGAAGCCTCGATCTGCCGCTCGTCGGCATCGATGAACAGCGACACTTCGGCACCGGCGCGCGACAGGCGCTCCACGGCGGCCTTGATCCGCGCCTCTTGCCCGGCAACGTCCAGGCCCCCTTCGGTGGTCAGCTCCTGACGGGTTTCGGGGACCAGGCAAATGTGCGCCGGGCGGATCTTCTCGGCAAAGGCCATCATCTCTTCGGTGACGCCCATCTCGAAGTTCATGCGCGTCTGCAGCACATCCTTGAGCAGCACCACGTCACGCTCCTGGATGTGCCGGCGGTCTTCGCGCAGGTGCACGGTGATGCCATCGGCGCCCGCCTCTTCGGCGTCCAGGGCAGCCTTGACCGGATCAGGGTAACGCGTGCCCCGGGCCTGGCGCAGGGTCGCCACGTGGTCGATGTTTACGCCAAGAAGCATGCGGTTGCTGTGAGTCACGAAAGGCTCTCCTGAAAATTGAGCCCCACAGCATACGTCGTGATCAGCGCTTGCGAAACAGTTCCCGGCTGACCAGCGGTTTTGCGCCCAGGTGAACGGCCAATGCCTGGCGCATCAGGCGTTTGGCGGCGAGCAAGGCGCCTGGGGCGTTCCAGTCAGCTTCTGCCAGGGCCATGAGCTCGGTGCCGCGAAACAGGCCGGGTTGCACCAGCTCGACCCGCTCCAGACCGGCATCCACGCGCAAGCGGTAAAGGCCGTCAGCCACGATGGGGTGGTCGTTGACGTCATGGTTCAAGGAAAACGCATAACCAAGCTCGTCCAGCAGCCGCCATTCGAACGAACGCAGCAGCGGCTCCAGCGGGCGCCCGGCGGCCAAGGCTTGCAGGGTCAATGTGTAATGCTCGAACAGGGCCGGGAACGGCGCTTCAGCCGGCAGCAGGCGCATGAGCAGCTCGTTGAGGTACAAGCCGCTGAACAGGGCATCACCGTGTAGCCAGGCCGCAATCCCGGCGCTGTCCATGCGACCGACATTCTTCAGCTCGCCACGCCCGCGCAGCTCCACCTCAAGCGGCACGAACGGCCGCACCAGGCTGCCGCCCTTGCCGCGCGCACGGCGCAGTACAGCGCGCATGCGGCCCTGCGGGGTGAAGAAGTCTACCAGCGCGCTGGTTTCCTTGTAGGCACGGCTGTGCAGCACATAGGCTGGCTGGCCGACAGGTTGTTCCATGGGAGATCACTCGTTCCCTGTAGCCAGGAATAACCGCATAGTGGGGCTGCTGTGCAGCCCCAACAATATTGCTTACAGGTCGCCGTAACCCAGCGAACGCAGGGCGCGCTCGTCGTCGGACCAGCCGCCTTTCACCTTGACCCACAGGTTGAGCATGACCTTGGAGTCGAACAGCACTTCCATGTCCTTGCGCGCCTCAGAGCCGATGCGCTTGATGCGCTCGCCCTTGTCGCCAATGATGATCTTCTTCTGGCCATCACGTTCAACCAGGATCAGCGCGTGAATGTGCAGCACATGGCCCTGCTGCTTGAATTCTTCAATTTCCACGGTGATCTGGTACGGCAGCTCCGCACCCAGCTGGCGCATGATCTTCTCGCGCACCAGCTCGGCGGCCAGGAAACGGCTGCTGCGGTCAGTGATCTGGTCTTCCGGGAAGAAGTGATCGTTTTCAGGCAAGTGCTTGGCGATCTGTGCTTCCAGCGCCTCGAGGTTGTGCCCCTGCTGCGCAGAGATCGGCATCACCTCGGCGTTCGGCAGTTGCTCCTGCAGCCACTGCAGGTGCGGAATCAACTCGGCTTTCTCTTCCATGCGGTCGGTCTTGTTGACCGCGATGATCAGCGGGCCAGTCACGTACTGCACACGCTCCAGCACCAGTTGGTCCTCGTCGGTCCACTTGGTGCGGTCAACTACGAAAATCACCACGTCGACGTCCTTCAGGGCCGCCGAGGCGTTACGGTTCATGTAGCGGTTCAGGGCCTTGTCGTTGGCCTTGTGCATACCCGGGGTATCGACGTAGATCGCCTGCACGTCACCCTCGGTCTTGATGCCAAGCATGTTGTGGCGGGTGGTCTGCGGCTTGCGCGAGGTAATCGCCAGCTTCTGGCCGAGGATGTGGTTAAGCAGGGTCGACTTGCCGACGTTGGGGCGGCCGACAATGGCGACGTAGCCGCAGCGAGTCGGGTTGTTATCAGTCATTGCCATTCTCCACGCCCAGGGCGATCAGTGCAGACGCGGCAGCTACTTGCTCGGCAATACGCCGGCTAACGCCCTGACCACGGCTTTTGTTGTTCAGCAGCACCACTTCGCATTCGACGAAGAACGTGCGGCAGTGCGGTTCACCCTGGATATCCACCACTTCGTAGCGCGGCAGCTCACAGCTGCGCGATTGCAGAAACTCTTGCAGGCGGGTTTTCGGGTCCTTGTTGGTATCGACCAGGGTCAAGCCTTCGAACTCATCGGCAAGCCAGGCCAGGACGCGCTCCCGTGCGGTTTCCATATCGGCGTCCAGGTAGATGGCACCGATCAGTGCCTCCAGGGCGTCGGCCAGGATCGACTCGCGGCGAAAACCGCCGCTCTTGAGCTCACCCGAACCCAGGCGCAAGTATTCGCCCAGGTCGAAGCCACGGGCCAGCCGGGCCAGGGTTTCGCCCTTGACCAGCCGCGCACGCAGGCGCGACAGCTGGCCTTCACGGGCCTGCGGAAAACGCTCGAAAAGCGCTTCGCCGGCGACGAAGTTGAGAATGGCGTCACCGAGAAACTCCAGGCGCTCGTTGTTGCGCCCGGCATAGCTGCGATGGGTCAGCGCCAGGAGCATCTGGTCCTGGTTCTTGAAGGTATAACCGAGCTTTCGCTCCAGACGGGCAAGGGAAGCACTCATGCGGCCACCCGTTCGTTGTTCAACGCGTTGTTCAAATCAACATCCTGAAAGACTGTTTGGCTGTGGTTCGCCACGCGATGTGCGGCGAATCTCCCGATCCCTGAGAACACAGCCTATGTCAGAAATGCATTCGGCGCTGTCTGCTGGACAGCGCCGATGGGTATCAATGGATCAGGCCAACCCGCGACAGGTTGGGCAGGTGGCTGAGCTTGGGTTCTGGCCAGCTCATCCACACTGCAAAGGCCTTGCCGACGATGTTCTGGTCCGGAACCATGCCGTGCAGCTCCTTGGGAATGTTCGGGTCATCCCAGAAACGGCTGTCGTTGGAATTGTCGCGGTTGTCGCCCATCATGAAGTAATGGCCTGCCGGCACGGTCCATTGCTGATCCGGCGGCATGCGATAACGGCTCATTTCCTTGCGGATCAGGTGTTCGGCCTCACCGAGTTTTTCCTTGTACAGCTCGGCGCTGCCCAAGGTACCCGGCTCGGTGCCCACCAGTTGTTCGGCAATCGGCTGGCCGTTGACGAACAGCCGCTTGTCGTTGGTGTAGCGAACCACATCACCCGGCAAGCCAACCACACGCTTGATGTAGTTGACGTTCGGGTCGCTCGGGTAGCGGAACACCATTACATCACCGCGTTGCGGGTCACCGACCTCGATGACCTTCTTGTCGATCACCGGCAAACGAATGCCGTACGAGAACTTGTTCACCAGGATGAAATCGCCCACTTCCAGGGTCGGTTTCATCGACCCCGAAGGGATCTGGAACGGCTCGACCAGGAACGAGCGCAGCACCAGCACGATGAACAGCACCGGAAAGAACGACTTGCCGTACTCGACCAGCAGCGGTTCCTTGTTCAGGCGCTCGACCACCGCCATCTCGGGCTGGCTGACGCTGCCCTGGTAGTTGGCGATTGCTGCGCGCCGGCGCGGGGCCAGGAACAGCAGGTCGATCAAGCCCAGCAGACCGCAGACGAAGACGGCGATGACTAGCAACAGCGGGAAATTTAGCGACATAGGACCTAGCTATCCAACCTGAGCACGGCGAGGAAGGCTTCTTGTGGAATCTCCACGTTGCCCACCTGTTTCATGCGTTTCTTACCGGCCTTCTGCTTTTCCAGCAGTTTCTTCTTACGGCTGACGTCACCGCCATAGCACTTGGCCAGTACGTTCTTTCTGAGCGCCTTGACGGTTGTCCGCGCGATGATCTGGCCGCCGATAGCTGCCTGGATCGCCACGTCGAACATCTGCCGAGGGATCAGTTCCTTCATCTTTTCGGTCAACGCACGGCCTTTGTAGGCCGCGTTGTCGCGGTGCACGATCAATGCCAAAGCATCGACCTTGTCGCCGTTGATCAGTACATCCAGCTTGACCAGGTTGGCCGACTGGTAGCGGTCGAAATGATAGTCCAGCGAAGCATAGCCGCGGCTGGTGGACTTGAGACGGTCGAAGAAGTCCAGTACCACTTCGTTCATCGGCATGTCGTAACGCACCTGAACCTGGCTGCCGAGGAACTGCATGTCGCGCTGCACACCACGCTTCTCGATGCACAGGGTGATGACATTACCGAGGTGCTCTTGCGGGACCAGAATGGTCGCGGTGACGATCGGCTCACGGAAGTCGGCCACAGCCGATACGTCTGGCAGCTTCGACGGGTTGTCGACAACGATGGTTTCGCCGGTTTTCAGTTCCAGCTCGTAGATCACGCTAGGTGCTGTGGTGATCAGGTCCAGGTCGTATTCGCGCTCCAGGCGCTCCTGGATGATCTCCATGTGCAGCATGCCAAGGAAGCCGCAACGGAAGCCGAAGCCCAAAGCGTCAGAGCTTTCCGGCATGTACTGCAGCGACGAGTCGTTCAGGGTCAGCTTCTGCAGGGCATCGCGGAAGTCTTCGAAGTCGTCGGAACTGACCGGGAACAGGCCGGCGTATACCTGCGGCTGGATCTTCTTGAAGCCTGGCAGCACTTCGACCTCAGGGGTCGAGGACAGGGTCAGGGTGTCACCCACAGGGGCACCGTGAATGTCCTTGATGCTGGCGATGATGAAGCCTACTTCGCCAGCTTTCAGGTCTGCGGTCTGGGTGTGTTTCGGCGTGAATACACCGACGCTGTCGACCAGGTGCACCTTGCCGGTGGACTTGACCAGGATCTTGTCACCCTTCTTGACGCGGCCCTGGCGCACGCGCACCAGCGAGACCACGCCCAGGTAGTTGTCGAACCAGGAATCGATGATCAGCGCTTGCAGCGGCGCATCGATCTCGCCCTCGGGTGCAGGAATGGAGTGCACCAGGCGCTCGAGCACCTCGTCCACGCCCATGCCGCTTTTGGCACTGCAGGCCACAGCGTCGGTAGCGTCGATGCCGATGATCTTCTCGATCTCGTCCTTGACGCGGTCCGGGTCGGCCTGGGGCAAGTCCATCTTGTTCAGCACCGGCATGACCTCCAGGCCCTGCTCGATGGCGGTGTAGCAGTTGGCCACGGACTGGGCCTCTACGCCCTGGCCGGCGTCGACGACCAGCAGCGCACCTTCACAGGCCGCCAGCGAGCGCGAGACTTCATAGGTGAAGTCAACGTGGCCGGGGGTGTCGATGAAGTTCAGCTGATAGGTCTTGCCGTCCTGCGCCTTGTAGTGAAGCGTGACGCTGTGGGCCTTGATGGTAATACCGCGTTCACGCTCCAGGTCCATGGAATCAAGCACCTGGGCTTCCATTTCGCGTGCCGACAGGCCACCGCACATCTGGATGAAACGGTCGGCCAGCGTCGACTTGCCATGGTCGATGTGGGCGATGATGGAGAAATTGCGGATATGACTCAAATCACTCACGGGTCAACACTCGAAAAGGCTGCGAGCCGGACGCCCGCCGAAAAATAGCCGGGAATTGTACCTCAAGCTGCCGGGATATGGGAGATTCCTCTGTCCGACTGTACACAGCAATCCACCGTCCAATTGTGAATAATCATGAAAAAGGGCAGCCGTAGCTGCCCTTTCTCCCTTGCCAGGCCGCTTATTCAGCGAGCTTGAAGGTGATGAAGCTGGCACGGCCCTGACGCAGCACGCGCATCGACACCGAACGGTTCTTCGGCAGCTCCTTGGCGATTTCGGTGAACTCTTTGGCCGAACCGATGGCCTGGTTGTTCAGGTGGCTGATGACATCACCCGGACGCAGGCCGATCAGCGCTGCCGGGCCATCCTGCACTTCCTTGATGACCACACCGCCTTTGAGCTCCAGGGATTTCTTCTGCTCGGCGGTCAGGTCGGCGACCGACACACCCAGACGGTTACTGCTGCGCTCTGCACTGCCATCGGCACCGGTGCCGGTGCCGATGTCGGCATCATCGTCCGGCAGCGCGCCGACGCTGATGTCCAGGGTCTGGCGCTTGCCGTTGCGGATGATTTCCAGCTTGGCCTTCTCACCATCCTTGAGGCCGCCGACCAGGTGTGGCAGGTCGGCCGACATGACGATTGGCTGGCCGTTCATGCTCAGGATCACGTCGCCCACCTGCAGGCCGCCCTTGGCTGCCGGGCCGTTTTCCAGCACCTGGGCCACCAGGGCACCGGCCGGTTTGTCCAGGCCGAAGGATTCCGCCAGGTCCTTGTTGACCTCCTGGATGACCACGCCCAGCCAACCGCGGCTGACCTTGCCGTCTTTCTTCAGCTGGTTGGACACATCGATCGCCACATCGATCGGGATGGCGAACGACAGGCCCATGAAGCCACCGGAGCGGGTGAAGATCTGCGAGTTGATACCCACCACTTCGCCCTTCATGTTGAACAGCGGGCCGCCGGAGTTACCCGGGTTGATGGCCACGTCAGTCTGGATGAACGGTACATAGGTGTCGTTTGGCAAGGTACGGCCCTTGGCGCTGACGATACCTTTGGTCACCGAATGGTCGAAGCCGAACGGCGAACCGATGGCCAATACCCATTCGCCCACCTTGAGCTTCTCGGAGTCACCCAACTTGACCGTCGGCAGGTTCTTGCCTTCGACCTTGAGCAGGGCCACGTCGGTGCGCGGGTCGGTGCCGACCAGCTTGGCCTGCAGCTCGCTGCGGTCCGAAAGACGGACGATGATCTCGTCGGCATCGGCCACCACATGGTTGTTGGTCAGCACGTAGCCATCGCTGGAAATGATGAAGCCCGAGCCCAGCGACTGCGCCTCGCGCTGGCGGTCACCACGCGGCGAACGCGGCTGCTGCGGCATGTTGCGCTCGAAGAACTCGCGGAACATCGGCGGCAGGCCTTCCAGGTCCGGCATCTGCCCGGCGGCGACGCGGTTGGGCAGCTTCTGCTTGGTACTGATGTTGACCACGGCCGGCGAGGCCTGCTCGACCAGGGTGGTGAAGTCCGGCAGGGCTTCCTCGGCCTGGGCGGTGAGCACCTGGCCAAGCATCAGCACGGCGGCGAACATCGTTAGGTAGGATTTCAAGCGTGGTATTGACATACGGCTCCCGTCACAACGAGCGGTAGTTTAGAAAGACCCCTGCACAAAGCAGGAAAGGCCAGGCTCCTGAAAGCCTGACCTATAGAAAATTTGCCGATGGATTGCAAATGACAATGCTTTAATTTCATTTCAGCCGTATGTTCGCCTGCCTTCGCACGGCCCGCAAACGCGCGCCATCACTGGCGCGCCTGGGCATCCTGAGGGCGCATCGACAAAGCGACGCGTTCTGCCGTACCGAGCGGAATTTCGCCCACCACGGTCACCATCACCTTGCCCTTTGGCGTATTGAGGCGACGCGAAACAGCCGAAGTCGGGCCGAGCTGGGTGCGCATGTCGGTGCCGCCGTCATCGTTCACCGGTTCGAGGAACACGGAAAAACGTGCGAGGCCATCGTCATACATCAGGCTGCTGACCGAACTGTTGTGTTTGGAGTCGCGACGCACCGAGCTGTTGACCAGCTCGAACCCGGGCGGTAGCCAGTCCGAGCGCCAGCCAGCAACGCTGTCATTGCTGACGGGCGCGCCATGCTGCACAGGCTTGCAGGCAGCGCTGGGGCGCAAGTCATCGTCGCCAGGCGGCTCGTCGGTATCGAGGCGGGTCATCTGGAAGCGCTCCAGCAACTGCCCTTTGTCGTTGAGCATCAACGAGCGCAGTGGCAGGCCGGTATTACGGTCCAAGTGTAGTTCGAAGGCATAGCGGTGCTGGTCGCGGGGCGTGAGCGTCACGATCACGGCGTCGCGCCCGGCGACCCGTGACTTGCCCGCCACGCTCAAATCGTACCAGCCCATCAGTTTCAGCGGATCAAGCACACGCGGCGCGGTATCTGGCGGTGCCGCGACACTGCTGACCAAGGCCCCACTGACACACGCCACCCTCCCATCCACGCGCACGATTTCCTGGGCGGCACCATCGAGCTGCAGCAGCCGCTCGCTGACCTTGCCGTCCTCGACCCGGTGCCAGATATCGTGGGAAGAGAAGCTGCCGTTGCGTTCGTAGACGAAAGAGCCTTGATAGCTCTGCTTTTGCTCGGCCTGTGCCAGCTTGTTCAGCCACTCACTCGCCTGGGGCGAGGAGTTGGCCGCCAATGCTGGCACCATCATGAAGCTGCCAATCAGCAGCGACAGGAGAGGTAGCGCGCGCATGATCCTCCTTACTTAACGGTTTTCCAGGCTGGCGGCGCGGGCATAAGGCAATGCGGTTTCAGTGCCTTTGAGCGCAGATTCCTGGGCATGCTGACGCAGGTAGCCTGGCAAACGCTGATCCCAGCCGGCCTGGTTTTGCAGCACACCGTTGGCCATTGGCCCGGTCGGTTGCTCACTGCTCTCACTATAGCCTGCCAAAACGGCCGGGCCTTGTGCTTGTGGCACGCTCAGGCCTTGCTGGACAGGCTGCTGGGCTGCAAGCTCGGCACCGGTGATTTCGTCCTGGTTGTACATGCGTACACCGGCAAGCACCGCAACGGTGACCGAAGCCGCTACAGCCAGCCGACCAATGCTGCGCCACGGGCCTTTCTTGACCTTGGCCGGCACCGCTTCGTCAGCCAGCGCGGCAGACACCGCCGAGGCGATATCCAGGTTAGGCAGCAGCAGCTCCTTGTGCATGGCTGCACGGGCAACCTGGTAACGCGACCAGGTGGCACGGGTTTCGGCATCGTCGACGGCGTTCAACACCCGACGCAATTCCAGTTCGTCCGCTTCGTTATCCATCACCGCGGACAGCGATTCCTGCAAAGCTTCACGACTCATGGCGGTTCCTCTCTTGGCTGTCGCCGCTGTCTCAGGTTTCCTGCAACAACGGCTGCAGGGCTTTGTCTATGGCCTCCCGAGCGCGGAAGATTCGAGAGCGCACGGTACCCACCGGACATTGCATGACACTGGCAATGTCTTCGTAACTCAGTCCGTCGAACTCGCGCAGGGTCAGTGCCGTGCGCAGGTCTTCGGGCAGTTGCTGGATGGTGCGATGGACGGTGCCTTCGATTTCATCCCGCAACAACGAGCGCTCTGGGGACTCGAGATCCTTGAGGCCATGATCGCCGTCGTAAAACTCCGCATCCTCGGAGCTCACATCACTGTCTGGCGGCCGTCTTCCACGGGACACCAGATAATTCTTCGCCGTGTTGATGGCTATACGGTACAGCCAGGTATAAAACGCACTGTCACCGCGAAAATTGCCAAGCGCACGGTAGGCCTTGATAAAGGCTTCCTGCGCCACATCCTGGGCCTCGTGGGTATCGTGAACGAACCGCACGATCAACCCGAGAATCTTGTGCTGATACTTCAGCACCAACAGATCGAACGCTCGCCTGTCACCGCGCTGAACGCGCTCGACAAGCTGCTGATCCTCTTCCTGGGTTAGCATGAACACTCCTCGGTGAACTCGAAGGAGCGTTGCAACAGCCATCGTTCAGGCTTGCAACCATAGACTCGGGCTTTACGCAAAAGTTCTCCCCTCCAAGCAAGTTTCCTGCAGCCCTTGGTCGGCTTGCACGGAAGACGCGGCGCGGTCACGGCCGGCTACGTCGATAATCAGGTTTCGAATACGCAGAGACAGCCCGGACAGGCCTGCCACCCTGCGTCGCCGCGGCAAATTGTGGCGTGCGGGCAGCCTTCATAGGATTTCCGGCCATGTCGGAAAGTTCCCACAAAGGTTGCCGCAACCTGGCAAGTGGCATGGAAATTGGCCACCCCGGGCTGCTATAAAGGCATCCCGGCCAAGTTTAACGATAGTTTCACAATGCCATCTGCGCGTGACTATTGTGCCGCGCCCTTTCCAAAGATTACTAGTGTCCCGACATGAGCCAACAATTCAAACATGATGTCCTGGTGATCGGCAGCGGTGCCGCCGGTCTCAGCCTGGCACTTAACCTTCCCAGCCACGTGCGCATTGCCGTGCTCAGCAAGGGCGACCTGGCCAACGGCTCGACCTTCTGGGCCCAGGGCGGGGTCGCTGCGGTGCTCGACAACACCGATACCGTGCAGTCGCATGTCGAGGACACCCTCAATGCCGGCGGCGGCCTGTGCAACGAAGAGGCGGTGCGCTTTACCGTCGAGCACAGCCGGGAAGCCATTCAATGGCTGATCGAGCAAGGCGTGCCCTTTACCCGCGACGAGCACTACAGCGTTGATGACGGTGGTTTCGAGTTCCATCTCACCCGTGAGGGCGGCCATAGCCACCGGCGCATCATCCACGCCGCCGATGCGACCGGCGCGGCCATTTTCACGACGCTGCTGGAACAGGCTCGCCTGCGCCCGAACATCCAGCTGCTGGAGCAGCATGTAGCGGTCGACCTGATCACCGAACGCCGCCTGGGCCTGCCTGGCGAACGCTGCCTGGGCGCCTATGTGTTAAACCGCAATACCGGGGAGGTAGATACCTTCGGCGCACGCTTCACCGTGCTGGCCACCGGTGGCGCAGCCAAGGTCTATCTCTATACCAGCAACCCCGATGGCGCTTGCGGTGACGGTATCGCCATGGCCTGGCGGGCGGGTTGCCGGGTGGCCAACCTTGAGTTCAACCAGTTCCACCCGACCTGCCTGTACCACCCGCAGGCCAAGAGCTTCCTGGTCACCGAAGCCCTGCGCGGCGAAGGCGCGCTGCTGCGCCTGCCCAACGGCGAACGTTTCATGCCGCGCTTCGACCCACGCGAAGAACTGGCCCCGCGCGACATCGTGGCCCGCGCCATCGACCATGAGATGAAGCGCCTGGGCGTGGACTGCGTCTACCTGGACATCACCCACAAGCCGGCCGATTTCATCAAGAGCCACTTCCCCACCGTGTACGAGCGCTGCCTGGCGTTTGGCATCGACATCACCCGTCAGCCGATCCCGGTGGTGCCCGCAGCGCACTACACCTGCGGCGGGGTGATGGTCGACGACCGTGGCCACACCGACGTACCGGGCTTGTACGCGATTGGCGAAACCAGCTTCACCGGCCTGCACGGCGCCAACCGCATGGCCAGCAACTCTTTGCTGGAATGCTTCGTCTATGGCCGGGCCGCCGCTGCCGACATCCAGGCGAACCTTGAGGCAGTGGCCATGCCCAAGGCCCTGCCGGGCTGGGACGCCAGCCAGGTCACCGACTCGGACGAGGACGTGATCATCGCGCACAACTGGGACGAGCTGCGGCGTTTCATGTGGGACTATGTCGGCATCGTACGCACCAGCAAACGCCTGCAACGCGCGCAGCATCGCATTCGCCTGCTGCTGGATGAGATTGACGAGTTCTACAGCAACTACAAGGTCAGCCGCGACCTGATCGAACTGCGCAACTTGGCGCAGGTGGCCGAGCTGATGATCCTGTCGGCCATGCAGCGCAAGGAAAGCCGTGGGCTGCACTACACCCTGGACTACCCGGGGATGCTGGACGAGGCCAAGGACACCATCCTCAGCCCGCTCTGAAATTTGCAGCATCTGTGAGACCGAGCGCCGCCCGGGCGGCGCTCGATCTCACAGGCGCTGAACCTGCGACGGCGAACACCTATCAGCCCCGACTCGCCCCCACCTCAGCCCACCTGCGCCTGCTGAACTTCAACCTTACCCGCAAGCGCCGATGCTCATCCGCCCCCAACGCATCCCGCGCTATGCACTGGCTCTCCCCCAACCACCGCCCCACCCGCTCAAAGCGCAACACCACCAGCCCCGGCAGCGCCACGCTGTCCCGGCACAAGCGCACCGGCTGCCAGCCACGGGCACGGCTGAACACCTGCCAGCCGCGCACATCACGGCGCACGCCAACAACGGCATGCTCATGCGTCAACAGGATACGTCGGGGAATGGCCCAGCCAGCGTGGGCAATACAGGCAGCGACAACAGAGAGACTCAGCCACCCGGGCAGCGGGCTCGCCCACACGGCAAGCCACGCCAGTACCTGGCAACCCAGATAGGCCGCTAGCAGCAGGCGTGAGCCTTGCCAGCGGCACTCAAAGCACTCACTTGGGCTGGACACGGTCCAGAATGATGCGAACCATGCGCTGCAGCTCCGGGTCTTCAGACTCGGTGCGCTCCATGAACCAGCCGAACATGTCCTGATCCTCGCAGCTCAACAGACGCACGTACAGTTCGCGGTCGGTCTCGTTGAGGGTGGGGTAGACTTCCTGGGTGAAAGGCACCAGCAGCACGTCCAGTTCAAGCATGCCACGGCGGCTGTGCCAGAAAAGCCGGTTGAGTTCAGTTTGTTCGACCATGGGGCCCTCCTCGAATGGCCCGCCAGTATACAGCCAGGCACGCGAAGCGACACCGGGCGTTGGTCTAGTCACCTACCTATTTTGTTACCGGCGTTCTATGATGGCCGCCAGTCTTTAGCCACCGCGATGACCCATGGCCGATTCCGCTTTCTTCTGCCCCCTGTCCCACGAGGGCATCCTCGCCGTCCGCGGCTCCGATGCAGGCAAGTTCCTGCAAGGCCAGCTGACTTGCAACATCAACTACCTCAGCCAGGAACACGCCAGCCTCGGCGCCCGCTGCATGGTCAAGGGGCGCATGCAGTCCAGCTTCCGCATCCTGCCCGAAGGCAACGGCTACCTGCTGGCCATGGCCAGTGAACTGCTCGATGCGCAACTGGCCGACCTGAAGAAGTACGCCGTGTTCTCCAAGGCCACGCTGACCGACGAAAGCGCCGCCTGGGCACGCTTTGGCCTGCAAGGTGGTGACGCTGCGCTGCAGGCGCTGGGGCTCGACGTGCCCGCAGCTGCCGGCAGCACCGTGCGCCATGAGGGCCTGATTGCCATTGCCGTTTCTGCCGGCCGCGTAGAACTGTGGGTGCCGGCAGACAAGGCCGACACCGTGCACCAGGCGCTCGCCGGCGCCCTGCCCGAGGGCAACCTCAACGACTGGCTGCTTGGGCAGGTTCGCGCCGGTATCGGCCAGGTCATGGGGCCAACCCGTGAGCTGTTCATCCCGCAAATGATCAACCTGCAAGCCGTCGATGGTGTCAGCTTCAAGAAAGGCTGCTACACCGGCCAGGAAATCGTCGCCCGCATGCAGTACCTGGGCAAGCTCAAGCGTCGCCAGTACCGCCTGGCACTGGACCAGCAGGCCATTCCGGCCCCGGGTGCCGAGATATTCTCGCCCACCCATGGTTCGTCGGTCGGTGAAGTGGTCATTGCTGCTGGCAACGGTGCGGGCTGTGAACTGCTTGCGGTGCTCAGCGCCGAGGCAGTGGAAGACGACAACCTGCACCTGGGCAGCCTGGAAGGCCCGCGCCTGCAAGTGCTGACCCTGCCTTACGAACTGGACCGCGACCGGGAAATCCAGCGCTGACCAGCCTGCCCCGCCCCTGTGGCGGGGCCGCACCACCACTGCGGTAGACACGCCCATGAACAAGCTGGCCGAGATGGTTCAAGCACAGTTGCTCAATGCCATCGAGAAGGATGACCTGGTCCTGCCGACCCTGCCCGAGGTTGCCTTGAGCATCCGCGAGGCAGCGGAAGACAGCGAGATCAGCGTAGCGGCCCTGAGCAAGGTGATCGGTCGCGATGCGGCCCTTTCTGCGCGCCTGATCAAGGTCGTCAACAGCCCGCTGCTGCGTGCAGCGGTCGAGGTCACCGACCTGCACACTGCCATCACGCGGCTGGGCATCAATTACAGCTGCAACCTGGCCATTGGTCTGGTGATCGAGCAGATTTTTCATGCCCGCGCGCCGGCCGTTGAACAAAAACTGCGCGATATCTGGGCCAACAGCCTGGAAGTTGCAGGTATCAGCTACGAAATCTGCAGGCGCTACACGCACCTCAAGCCCGACCAGGCGACCTTGGGTGGGCTGGTCAACCAGATTGGCGCACTGCCGGTGCTCATCTACGCCGAAGAGCACAACGAACTGCTGTCCGACCCGGTTTGCCTGCATTACGTGATCGAGCAGATCCAGCCGGTGCTGGGGGACAAGATCCTCAAGGCCTGGGAGTTTCCGGAGCAACTGGTCAACCTGCCCAGCCAGGTTCAGGACCTGGACCGGCAGACTGACAAGGTCGATTACATCGATATCGTGCAGATCGCCCGCTGCATCAGCCAGCGCGGGCGGCATCGGCCACTGGCTGCGCTGCCGGCGTACCGCCACCTGGGGCTGCCGTTTGGCACTGAACTGGAAGTGGATGAACTGCTCGAAGCGCGGAGCATGTTCCGCTGACTTGCTTCTGCCTGTGCCGGCCTCTTCGCGGGTAAAACCGCTCCTACAGGGACTGCGTCGCACCTGAGGCCTGCGCAGTACCTATGGGAGCGGTTTTACCCGCGAAGAGGCCGGTACAGACCACACATCAATCTGCGATAAAACTCACCCGCACCCGCAGCCCGCCGTTCTCGCCATCATGCAGGCTCACCTGCGCCAGGTGCGCCCGGCAGATTTCACCGACAATCGCCAGCCCAAGCCCGCTCCCTTGCGCACTGCGCCGGTAGAACCGCTCGAACACCCGCTCACGCTCAGCCTCGGGAATGCCCGGCCCGTCGTCTTCCACCTCCAGCACCGCTGGTGCCACCACCCGCAAGATCACATTGCCACCTTCTGGCGTGTGCGCCAGGGCATTGTCCACCAGGTTGCTCAACAGCTCGTTGAGCAGCGTCGGCTCGCCCTTCAGCCACACAGGCGCCTCGGCCTCCAGGGCCAGCGCAACGCCGCGCTTGTGTGCCAACGGGGCCATGGCCATGCCCAGCTCACGGGCCAGCTGGCTCAGGTCCAGGCGCTGCGCGCCGCCCTCGGCAATTGCCCGCGCTCCGTTCTCCACCCGTGCCAGCGATAGCAGCTGATTGGCCAAGTGGGTCAGCCTGTCGGTACCTTGGGCCGCAGATTCCAACGTTTGTCGCCACTCCTGTGGCTCTGACGAGCGCAACCCCAATTCGACCCGAGCCTTCAGCGCCGCCAGCGGCGTACGCAATTCATGGGCGGCATCGGCAATGAACTGCGCCTGGCGTTCGAACTGACCGCGCAGCCGCTCGGTAAAGTGGTTCAAGGCCCGCACCAGCGGGCCGAGCTCACGCTGCACCTGCACCACCGGCAAGGCCCGCAAGTCATCTGGCTGGCGCTCTTCCACCGCCGTGCGCAAGCGCTCCAGGGGCCGCAACGCCGCACTCACGGCAAACCACACCATCACCAACGCCCCCAGCGCCAGCATACCCAGACGCAGCAGAGTGTCGGCCATCAGCCCACGGGCCATGCGCACCCGCGCCTCTTCCGTCTCGGCCACGCGGATTTCCGCCATGCCGTTCATGTTCGGCTCGGTCACTGCCTTCAGCAGGCTGACCACCCGCACGTCCTGGCCCAGGTAGGTGGCGTTGTAGAACCGAGCAAGCGCCGGGTAATCGTCAGTGCGCGGCGTACCGGGCGGCGGCGGCGGCAGGTTCTCGTAGCCGGAAATCAGCCGCTGCTTGATGTCCAGCACCTGGTAGTAGATGCGCCCGGCGCTGTCGTAGGCGAACGTGTCCAACGCCACGTAAGGCACATCCGCGCTCAGTGACCCGTCACGCTGCGACAGGCCAGCGGCAATGGTGCGCGCCGAGGCCAGCAGGGTGCGGTCGTAGGCGGTATCGGCGGCCTCACGGCCATTCCAGTAGGCGCTCAGGCCGCTGGCCAGCATCAGCACCACCAACAGCAGGGCCAGGTTGCCCAGCAGGCGCCCGCGCAAGCTGCCGTTGTCACGCATCGCGGTGCTCTAGCAGGTAACCCAGCCCACGGAAGGTGACAATGGCCACTGGTTGGCCGTCGAGCTTTTTGCGCAGCCGGTGGATATAGATTTCGATGGCATCCGGGCTGGCTTCTTCATCCAGGCCGAACACCTGGGCAGCCAGTTGCTCTTTGCTCATCACCCGACCAGGGCGTGCGATCAGCGCTTCCAGCACGCTTTGCTCGCGCGACGTCAGGGTCAGGTTGTCGTCGCCAAGGGCAAAGCGCCGGGTATCCAGGTCGTAGACCAGCGGCCCGCAACGTTGCTGGCGCTCGCCACCGAGCACACTGCGGCGCAGCAACGCCTTCACCCGCGCTTCCAGCTCGGTCAGCTCGAACGGTTTGGCCAGGTAGTCGTCTGCTCCCAGGTTCAGGCCATGAACCCGGTCCTTGACGTCGCTGCGCGCGGTCAGCATCAGCACCGGGACAGTCTTGCCACGGCCGCGCAGGCGCGCCAGCACCTCAAAACCATCCATGCGCGGCAAGCCGACATCCAGCACCGCCACGGCGTATTCCTCGCTGGCCAGGGCCAGGTCGGCAGCCACGCCGTCATGCAGCACATCCACGGTCAGGCCGTGGCTTTTCAAGGCCTGGGCCACGCTTTCGGCCAGTTGCAGATGGTCTTCGACCAGCAGCACACGCATCGGATTCTCCCTGCTCGGGTGGGACGGTTGGCGCGGAGTGTACCGCTGTCGCCAAGCCTGTGAAGCCCCTCTTAACAAACCTTTCACGCTGAAAGGTTAGCGAAAGGTTCGTTACCTAGCATCGCACCACGGTCGCCCTTCGCGCCGAAAAAAGCACCAGCAAGGTGCAACGAATAAGAACAATAAACGGAGTCATCGACGATGCTGTCATCGCAGCCGCAGGCGTTCGCGCCTACCCGTTCCTTTGCCGCACGCCCCTCCGCCATCGCCAGCGCCCTTGCGCTTGCCGGTGTCGCCCCGATGAGCCAGGCCGCCTTCTTCGAAGACAGCACGGCCACCTTCGAAACTCGCAACATGTACTTCAACCGCGACTTCCGCGACGGCACCAGCGCGCAGCAATCCAAGCGCGACGAGTGGGCCCAGGGCTTCATCCTCAACTTCGAGTCCGGCTACACCGATGGCACCGTAGGCTTTGGCCTGGATGCACTGGGCATGATCGGCATCAAGCTCGATTCCAGCCCCGACCGCACCGACACCGGCCTGTTGCCGACCCACGATGATGGCAAGGCCGCCGATGAATATTCCAAACTCGGCCTGACCGGCAAGGTGAAGATTTCCCAGACCGAACTGAAAGTCGGCACCCTGATCCCCGAGCTGCCAACCCTGCAGCCCAACGACGGGCGCATCCTGCCGCAAACGTTCGAAGGCGGCCTGCTCACCTCGAAGGAAATCAAGGGCCTGACCTTCACTGGCGGTCGCCTGGACAAGGCCAAGGACCGCAACGACACCAACTGGGAAGACCTGGCACTGAACAACAAGAACGGCCGCTTTGGTGGCACGTTCAGCGCCGACAACCTGGCCCTGGGCGGGCTGGACTACCAGTTCACCGACCGCATCACCGGCAGCTATCACTTCGCCCAGCTCGACGACATCTACCGCCAACACTTCATCGGCATGGTCGCCACCCAGCCGTGGGGCCCGGGCACCTTCGGCGCCGACCTGCGCCTGGCCGTGAGCGACGACGCCGGTGCGGCCAGGGCGGGCAACATCGACAACACCACCGTCAACGGCATGCTCAGCTACGCCCTGGGCGGGCACAAGGTCAGCGCCGCCTGGCAGCAGCTGTCTGGGGACAGCGCCTTCCCGTATGTCGATGGTGCCGACCCGTACCTGGTCAACTTCGTCCAGATCAACGACTTCGCCGGCGCCGACGAGCGCTCCTGGCAAGCGCGCTACGACTACAACTTCGCCGCCCTCGGCGTGCCAGGCCTGACCTTCATGACCCGCTACATCAGCGGCGACAACGTCAGCCGCGCCGCCGGCGGCGAGGGCAAGGAGTGGGAACGCAACACCGAGCTCAAGTACGTGGTACAAAGCGGCCCGTTGAAGAACGTCGCCGTCCGCCTGCGCAACGCCACCTTCCGCTCCAACTTCGCCCGCGACGCGGACGAAGTGCGGCTGCTGGTGAGCTACAGCGTCGCCCTGTGGTAACCCAATAACAACAACGCTCACGGAGATAGACGATGACCTTTTCACTGCGCCGCCTCGTCCTCGCTACCGGCTGCCTGCTGTTGGCCGGCAATGCCCTCGCTGCCGAACCGAAACGTCCCGAATGCATCGCCCCCGCCTCGCCCGGCGGTGGCTTCGACCTGACCTGCAAACTGGTGCAAAGCGCCCTGGTGCAGGAAAAGATCCTCAGCAAGCCGATGCGCGTCACCTACATGCCCGGCGGTGTCGGCGCGGTGGCCTACAACGCCGTGGTCGCCCAACGCCCTGCCGATGCCGGCACTCTGGTGGCCTGGTCCAGTGGTTCGCTGCTGAACCTGGCACAAGGCAAGTTCGGCCGCTTTGACGAGAACGCGGTGAAGTGGCTGGCCGCTGTCGGTACCAGCTATGGCGCCATCGCGGTGAAAAGCGACTCCCCTTACAAAACCCTCGACGACCTGGTCGCTGCGCTGAAGAAAGACCCGAGCAAAGTGGTGATCGGCTCCGGCGGCACCGTGGGCAGCCAGGACTGGATGCAGACCGCCCTGATCGCCAAGGCTGCCGGCATCAACCCGCGTGACCTGCGCTACGTGGCCCTGGAAGGCGGTGGCGAAATTGCCACGGCGTTGCTGGGTGGCCATATCCAGGTTGGCTCGACCGACATCTCCGACTCCATGCCGCATATCCAGAGCGGCAACATGCGCCTCCTTGCAGTGTTCTCGGAAAACCGCCTGGACGAACCCGAGATGAAAGACATCCCCACGGCCAAGGAACAGGGCTACGACATCGTCTGGCCAGTGGTACGCGGTTTCTACCTGGGGCCAAAGGTGAGCGACGAGGACTACGCCTGGTGGAAGGCTTCGTTCGACAAGATGCTGGCCTCGGAAGACTTCGCCAAGCTGCGTGACCAGCGCGAGCTGTTCCCGTTCGCCATGACCGGCGAAGAGCTGGACGGCTATGTGAAGAAGCAAGTGGCTGACTACAAGGCATTGGCCAAGGAATTTGGGCTGATTCAGTAAGTCATCCGCAACCTTTCTCAGATACCTGTGGGAGCGGGCTTGCCCGCGAAGCAAGCACCGCGGTGTATGGCACCGGCTTTGCCGGTGTTCGCGGGCAAGCCCGCTCCCACAGGGTCCGCGTTCAACGAGGACTCTGCAATGATCCTGCAACGCATCTTCGCCCTGGCCCTGCTGGCGGTGTGCGCCGCTCTGGCCGTGATGGCCTTGCCCTACCAGGCGGCGTTTTCCTATGAGCCGGTCGGCCCACGCGCCTACCCGCTGCTGATGCTCGGCCTGATGAGCCTTGGCCTGCTGTACCTGGTGTTTCGCCCTACGCCCATCGTGCGCAAGGACGATGAACCGGAACTGGACCGCGAAACCCTGACCAAGATTGCCGCCTGCGTCGGCCTGCTGGTTGTTTTCGCCGCCACCTTCGAACCTTTGGGCTTCATTCTCAGCGCCATGCTGGTCGGTGTGCCCATGGCCCGGCTGTACGGCGGTCGCTGGCTGCACAGTGCCATCGTGGTGGTCGGCATGAGCGTCTTTCTCTACTGGCTGTTCGACCGCGTAATGGACGTGCCCCTGCCCCTTGGCCTGCTGAGCGTACTGGAGAACTGACACATGGATACCTTGAGCTACCTGGGCCAGGGCTTCGGCGTCGCCCTGTCCCCCTACAACCTGGTCACCGCCCTCTCCGGCACCCTGATCGGCACTGTGGTCGGCCTGCTGCCAGGCTTGGGCCCGATCAACGGCGTGGCCCTGCTGATTCCCATCGCCTTCGCCCTGGGCCTGCCACCGGAGTCGGCGCTGATCCTGCTGGCAGCGGTGTACCTGGGCTGCGAGTACGGTGGGCGAATCAGCTCGATCCTGCTGAACATCCCGGGCGAGGCCTCGACCGTGATGACCACCCTTGACGGTTACCCGATGGCCCGCCGGGGCCTGGCCGGCGTGGCCCTGTCGCTGTCGGCCTGGAGTTCGTTCATCGGTGCCTTCATCGCCACTTGCGGCATGGTGCTGTTCGCGCCGTTGCTGGCGAAATGGGCCATTGCTTTCGGCCCGGCGGAGTACTTCGTGCTGATGGTGTTCGCCATCGTCGCCCTGGGCGGCATGGCCGGTGACAAGCCCCTGAAAACCTTCATTGCTGCCCTGATCGGCCTGTTCCTGTCGGCGGTCGGCATCGACGCCAACAGCGGCGTCTACCGCTTCACCGGTGACAGCGTGCACCTGGCCGACGGCATCCAGTTCGTGGTGCTGGTGCTGGGCCTGTTCTCCATCAGCGAAATCCTCCTGCTGCTGGAAAAGACCCACCATGGCCATCAGGCGGTAACAGCCACAGGGCGCATGCTGTTCAACTTCAAGGAAGCGGCTTCGGTGTTCGTGGTGAACATCCGTTGCGGCCTGCTCGGTTTCATCATGGGCGTCCTGCCCGGTGCCGGTGCAACGCTGGCCAGTGCCGTGGCCTACATGACCGAGAAACGCCTGGCGGGTGAAAGCGGCAAGTTCGGCAAGGGCGATGCACGTGGCCTGGCCGCGCCGGAAACCGCCATCGGTGCTTCGTGCTGTGGCGCCCTGGTGCCGATGCTGACCCTGGGTGTACCGGGCTCTGGCACCACCGCCGTGATGATCGGTGCCCTGACCCTGTACAACATCACCCCCGGCCCACTGCTGTTCGAACAGCAGCCAGACATCGTTTGGGGCCTGATCGCCTCGCTGTTCATCGCCAACATCATGCTGGTGATCCTCAACATTCCGATGATCCGCATTTTCACCCGCATCCTCGCCGTGCCGAACTGGGCGCTGGTGCCGGTGATCGCGATCATCACCGCCATCGGCGTGTATGCCGTGCATGCCACCACCTTCGACCTGTTCCTGATGGTCGGCATCGGCATCATGGGTTACATCCTGCGCAAGCTGGACTTCCCGCTGTCGCCGATCCTGCTCGGTTTCATTCTCGGCGGGCTGATGGAGCAGAACCTGCGCCGCGCACTGTCGATTTCCAACGGTGAGCTGGGCATCCTCTGGTCGAGCCCGATCAGCATGGGCGTGTGGGCGCTGGTGGTGCTGATGCTTGCCTTGCCGCTGCTGCGCATCTGGCGCAAACGCAGCCAGCAGCGCCGGGCCCTGGCCGATGCCTGATCGCGCGTTGCCGTTGTTTGTCGCAACCGGGCTGGTCGGCCTTGCTGGCGGTTACATCGCCAGCAAGGTCGGCTGGCCTTTGCCGTGGATGGTCGGCTCGCTGCTGGCCATCATCCTGGTGCGCTGCCTGACGCCCTGGCAACTGTCAGAGATACCCAACGGCCGCAAGTGCGGGCAGTGCATCATCGGGATCGGCATTGGCCTGCATTTTACCCCGGCAGTGATCGAGCAGGTGGGCAGCCATTTTGTGCTGATTTTCTTCGGCGCCCTGTTCACGACCCTGTCCAGCGTGATCAGCGTGTGGCTGTTGCGAAAGACCGGTGAAGACCGCGCCACGGCGTTTTTCGCCAGCATGCCAGGAGGCTCGGGAGAGATGGTCAACCTCGGCGCACGTAACGGCGCGGTACTCAGCCAGGTGGCTGCGGCGCAGAGCCTGCGGGTGCTGGCGGTGGTGCTGTGCGTACCGGCGCTGTTCAAGTTCTTGCTGGGTGACGGGGTACCGCTGAACCACGCCGGCAGCGTCAGCTGGGGCTGGCTGGCCTTGATCGCCCCGCTGGGCGTTGCCGTTGCGCTGCTCTGGCAACGCTTGCGCCAGCCCAATCCGTGGCTGTTCGGGCCATTGCTGGTAGCGGCCACGGTCAGCCTGGCTGGCAACCTGCAAATCGCACTGCCCAATGGTGCCAGCCAGATCGGGCAATGGTTGATAGGCAGCGGCCTGGCTTGTCACTTCAACCGGGCGTTCTTCAGCCGCGCACCGTCGTTCCTGGCGCGCACGCTGTTAGCCACGGTGCTGTGCATGGCGATTGCCGGCAGTGCCGCGTGGGTGCTTAGCGTGATGACCGCGCTGGATTTGCGTTCGCTGACGCTGGGGATGATGCCGGGCGGGATTGCCGAAATGAGCCTGACGGCAGAAACCCTGCAACTGTCGGTACCGTTGGTGACGGCGTTGCAGGTGATGCGCCTGCTGTTCGTGCTGTTTTTGGCAGAGCCGTTGTTCAGGTATTGGGTAAGGGATCAGCATTAGGGGCCGCTACACGGCCCCGCTAATCCTCAAAGTGGTGGCAACGCCCAGTTGATCGGCGCCATGCCACGCTGCTCAAGGAAGCTGTTGGTCCGGCTGAAATGCCCGCAGCCCAGGAACCCACGGTAAGCCGACAGTGGCGACGGATGCACCGACTTCAGCACCAGGTGCCTGGTCCCATCGATCAGCTTCTGTTTGCTCTGCGCATGCGAACCCCACAGCAGGAACACCACGTTCGGGCACTGCTCACTGACCACCTGGATAACCCGGTCGGTAAAGAACTCCCACCCCTTCTTGGCGTGCGACGCCGCATTGGCTCGCTCCACGGTCATGGTCGTGTTGAGCAGCAATACACCCTGCTCGGCCCAGCTTTGCAGGTAGCCATGGCTGGCAATCGGGATATTCAGGTCGCGCTGCAGTTCCTTGTAGATGTTGACCAGCGACGGCGGCGTGGCCACGCCCGGTTGCACCGAGAAGCACAGACCATGCGCCTGGCCCGGCCCGTGGTAAGGGTCCTGGCCAAGGATGACCACCTTCACCTGGTCCAGCGGTGTCGAGTTGAGTGCATTGAAGATCAGCGGCCCTGGCGGGTAGATCTCCTTGCCGGCGGCATATTCGCTGCGCAGGAACGCTCGCAGCTGATGCATGTAGGGCTGGTCGAATTCGGCGCGCAGCGCGGCCTTCCAGCCGGGTTCGAGTTTGATGCGATCGTCGTCAGTCATGGGGCCATCCGTAAACAATGGCGCGACACTAGGTAACCCCTCCCCGCTTGTCAAACGATCCGACCGACAACCGGCATGTTCAGCCAGGCAGGCCATACTTGTGCGATGACTTGAGCGAGGTAGTCCATGGCCATTCATTGCGGGGTACTCACCGGCGCCGATGGCGCCCGCATCGGCATTGCCACCCTGGATGCACCCAAGGCACTCAATGCCCTGAACCTGCCCATGATCGAAGTATTGGGCGAACAACTGCATGCCTGGGCCCGCGATCCGGGCGTAGTCTGCGTACTGCTGCGCGGCAACGGCGCAAAAGCCTTCTGCGCCGGTGGCGATGTACGCGCACTGGTACAAGCCTGCCGCGACCACCCTGGCAGCGTGCCGCCCCTGGCTGCCACCTTCTTCGCCGCCGAGTACCGCCTGGATTTTGCCCTGCACACCTACCCCAAGCCGCTGCTGTGCTGGGGGCATGGGCATGTGCTAGGTGGCGGCATGGGGCTGTTGCAGGGGGCCAACGTGCGTATCGTCACGCCCAGCAGCCGGCTGGCCATGCCGGAAATCAGCATTGGCCTGTACCCGGATGTGGGCGCGAGCTGGTTTCTGGCGCGGCTGCCGGGCAAGCTGGGGTTGTTCCTGGGGCTGACGGGGGCACCGATCAACGCCCGCGATGCCCTGGACCTGGGCCTGGCCGACCGTTTTCTGGGCGAGCACCAGCAAGAGGCGCTGATCGAAGAACTGCTGCAGTTGAACTGGCAAGAGCAGACCGCCCTGCAGCTGAACAGCCTGCTCAAGGCCGAACAGCACCGCGCCTGCGCCGAGTTGCCCGAAGCCCAGTGGTTGCCAAGGCGGCAGGTGATCGATGCGTTGCTCGACGTGGCCGATGCGGCGGCGGCCTGGCGTGCGCTGGAAGGGCTCAAGCACCATGATGACCCGCTGCTGGCCGATGCCGGCCAACGCTTGCATCAGGGTTGCCCACTGACGGCGCACCTGGTCTGGGAGCAAATCCGCAGGGCACGGCATCTGTCGCTGGCACAGGTGTTCCAGATGGAATACAGCATGAGCCTGAACTGTTGCCGTCACCCCGAGTTCAGCGAAGGCGTACGCGCCCGCCTGCTGGACAAGGACGACCAGCCGCGCTGGCACTGGCCCGATGTGGCGCAGGTGCCAGCGGCGGTGGTCGAGGCGCATTTTGCCAAGGTGTGGGAGGGGCGGCACCCATTGGCAGATCTGGGTTAGGCTTGCCGGCGATGGGGCGCAAAGCGCCCCCGCTTCACTTCACCTTACCGCTGCCAGTTACCTCCTTGCCCCTGCCCCCGCTGGCCATCCCAACGCCCGCCACCATTCCCATGCCTGTTGGAATGCGAATCGCCACGCGGGTAGCGCTGGCTGCCATCACGATAGTCATGGCGATCCCGGTCTTGCCTGTAGTCTTGCCGTTGGCGATTGCCATAGTCGTAGCGCGGGTTGCCATGCCACCGGTTCATCCCCGGCTGCGGATACAGCCGGTATTGCGGCGCGGGGGCTGGCCGGTAGTAATAGCGGGGCGCCGGCTGGTAGTAATAGCGCGGTTGCGGCGTGACGTAGTAACGGTCATAGCGGTAATAACCCGGCGAGACGTAACGGTCGGTGGAGTAGTAGTCCGAACGGTAATAGCCCCCGCTCTCGTAGTACGGGGCGCAGGCAGAAGTCATCAGCCCCAGCAGGGCGATCAACAGGATTCGATAGGACATGGCGGCCTCCTGGACCGCTGGAGTGCCCGAACAGCGGCGCTGGCGAGCATCGATGCGTGATGCGTTCATCGACACTGAATAAGACAGCGACGCCTGGGTGCAGTGCCATTTCCGCAACAATTTGATACAGGTGCGGTAGCCCCGAAAAACTTGCAGTCATTTATCGGTCATCTCACTAGAATGGGCGGCTCGGCACACATCATGGGAAGATCATGCCCTCACGTTCCGCTCTGTTCTCGCAGCGTTCGCTGATCGTTACCCTGCTGGTGCTGCTGGCCTGCGGCTTCCTTGCTACCTCGCTGCTCAGCTACTTCTCCTCGCGCAGCGCCATCCGCGACGGCATTATCAATACCGAATTGCCGCTGACCTCAGACACGGTCTACTCGGAAATCCAGAAAGACCTGATTCGCCCGGTGCTGATCGCCTCGATGATGGCCCAGGATACGTTTTTGCGTGACTGGGTACTGTCGGGCGAAAAGGACACCCAGCGCATGACACGCTACCTGGGCGAGGTCATGGTCAAGCAGGACACCTTCACCTCGTTCTTCGTCTCCGACCGCACCCTCACTTACTACCAAGCCAAGGGCGTGCTCAAGCAGGTGCAAGCCGACACATGGCGCGATGCCTGGTATTTCCGCCTGCGCGACCTCAAGGCACCCTACGAGATCAACGTCGACCTGGACATGGCCAACCAGGACAGCCTGACCGTATTCATCAACTACCAGGTGCACGACTACCAGCACCGCTTTATCGGTGCTGCCGGGGTGGGACTGAGTGTGTCCTCGGTGGTCAAGCTGATCGACCAGTACCAGCGCCGCTACCAGCGGTCGGTCTTGTTTGTCGATGCCAAAGGCAAAGTGTTGCTGACCGGCTCCGAAGGTGGCCCGCACGGTTTGCGGGTCGGCCAGCCACTGAGCGACAACGCCGAACTGAGCGATGTGCTGGCCGAACAGCGGGTGCCCGGCGAAGGCAGCCACGAGTACCACGACAGCGACAACCACAGCCACTTCCTCAACGTGCGCCACTTGCCCGAGCTGGACTGGTACCTGTTGGTGGACAAGCGCGAAACCGGCGCCCTCGACCACATTCGCCACTCCCTGTACCTGAACCTTGCCATCTGCGCGATGATCACCTTGGTGGTGCTGGCGCTGGTGCATGCCATGGTGCGCCGCCATCAGGCCAGCATCGAGGCACTGGCCACGCTCGACAGCCTTACCGGCCTGCCCAACCGGCGCAGCTTCGACTTGCTCGCTGCCCAGGCGTTGCACGAAGCCCAGCGCGACAGTGGGCCACTGGTGGCGCTGCTGATCGACCTGGACCACTTCAAGGCGCTGAATGACACCCACGGCCACCTGGCAGGCGACGAAGTGCTGCGCCAGTTCGCCAATGTGCTGCAGGGCAGCCTGCGCCAATCGGATATACTTTGCCGCTGGGGCGGCGAGGAGTTCATCGTGCTGCTGCGTGAAGCCGAAGGTCGGCAGGCCATCGAGGTAGCGGAAAAGATCCGCCGCCGCACCGAACAGCTCACGTTCAGCTACGACGAACAACCTCTGCGCCTGACCACCAGCATCGGCCTGAGCAGCCTGCAACCGGAAGATACCCTGCACGCCCTGCTGACCCGCGCCGACCGAGCGCTCTATCGTGCCAAGCAGGCCGGCCGTAACCGCGTCTGCAGTGAAACCCAAGATGAATGACAGCCAACACTGCCCCGCTTGCGGTGCCCTCAACCAGTGCAGCCTGGCCGACCCACGCCGCGCCACCCAGGCCTGCTGGTGCTACAGCGTGAGTATCGACCCGGCCGTGCTCCAGGCCCTGCCCGCCGAATTACGCGACAAAGCCTGCCTGTGCCCACGCTGCGCAGCCGTTGAAGAACAACTTCGATCAACCACTTCTCACTGACCTGTTGCAATGCGCCTCGACCGCTTCCTTGCCAACCTGCCCAGCCTCAACCGCCAACAAACCCGCCTGATGCTGGTACAACGTCGTGTGCGGGTAGATGGCCAGGTGGTCAGCGACCCGCTGACCGAGGTACGCGAATTCAGCCGCGTGGAACTGGACGACCAGGTGCTGCAGGCTGGCCGGCCGGCGCGCTACCTGATGCTGCACAAACCCACGGGCTGCGTCAGCGCCACCCAGGACCCGCAGCACCCTACCGTGCTCGACCTGCTGCCCGAAGCATTGCGAGGCGACCTGCACATAGCCGGGCGCCTGGACTTCAACACCACCGGGCTGATGATTCTGACCAACGATGGCCAATGGTCACGGCGCCTGACCCAACCTGCCACCAAGCTGCCCAAGCACTACCTGGTGGACACCGAGGACGAGATTGGCGAGCACTATGAGGCCAAGTTTCGTGAGGGTTTCTACTTCGCCTTTGAAGGCCTCACCACCCTGCCCGCCCAGCTGGACATCCTCGGCCCGCGCCAGGCGCGGCTGGCGATCGTCGAAGGGCGCTATCACCAGGTCAAGCGCATGTTCGGGTTCTTCGACAACAAGGTGGTGGGGTTGCACCGGGAAAGCATGGGCGCGATCTACCTGGACCCGGGTTTGGCGCCCGGGGAGTTTCGTGAACTGACGGCTGATGAAATCGCCACTGTCTAGGCTGCCCGTTCTGGCCCAAGGTGGTCATACGACCGCTCAGCGACAAAAGTCACAAAATCTCCCGAACGGCACTTGCAGGATCCCCGACCCACTGCTTGAATCCAAATCGTCAGTCTGCATGTGACCAATAAGTCACGCCCGCAGTCGAAGACGCCTTTTGCCGGCCACCCAGGGCCTTGATGCCTTGGGGCACGGCAAATTGCCCGCCAAAAACAATACCGTCGACGCATGTGCCAAGGATCGACACAGGGCCCCCCGGTTACTCTTCAGGCGAATGCCTACCTGTCATAAAGAACGTGCACCCTAGGTGACGCGAATACCCTTTTTGCGCCAGGAGTCGATGACATGAGGCCAGAAATCGCTGTACTTGATATCCAAGGTCAGTATCGGGTTTACACGGAGTTCTATCGCGCGGAAGCGGCCGAGAATACGATCATCCTGATCAATGGCTCGCTGGCCACCACGGCCTCGTTCGCCCAAACGGTACGTAACCTGCACCCGCAGTTCAACGTAGTGCTGTTCGACCAGCCGTATGCCGGCAAGTCCAAGCCACACAACCGCCAGGAACGGCTGATCAGCAAGGAGACCGAGGCGCACATCCTCCTTGAGCTGATCGAGCATTTCCAGGCCGACCATGTGATGTCGTTCTCGTGGGGTGGCGCAAGTACGCTGCTGGCGCTGGCGCACCAGCCGCGGTGCGTGAAGAAGGCCGTAGTGAGTTCCTTCTCGCCGGTGATCAACGAGCCGATGCGCGACTACCTGGACCGTGGCTGCCAGTACCTGGCCGCCTGCGATCGCTACCAGGTCGGCAACCTGGTCAACGACACCATCGGCAAGCACCTGCCATCACTGTTCAAGCGCTTCAACTACCGCCACGTCAGCAGCCTGGACAGCCACGAGTACGCGCAGATGCACTTCCACATCAACGAGGTGCTGCAACACGACCTGGAGCGGGCGCTGGAGGGTGCGCGCAATATCGACATCCCGGTGCTGTTCGTGAACGGCGCCCGCGACGAGTACACCACGGTCGAAGATGCCCGGCAGTTCGGCAAGCACGTGGGCAAGAGCCATTTCAGCGTGATTCGTGACGCTGGCCACTTCCTGGACATGGAGAACAAGTCTGCCTGCGAAGACACCCGCAGCGTCCTGCTCGGTTTCCTCAAGCCGACCGTGCGTGAAACGCGTCATCGCTACCAGCCTGTTCAACAAGGGCAGCAGGGGCAGCATGCATTGGCCATCTGAGCGCATCGGCGCCCTGTGACTGATACCCGCAGGCTAGAGGGTGCCGACAAGCTTTTTTATAACTTGGGCTTCTAATTCGTGGAGGGTTCTGGTAAAAAGTGCTGCGCAGACGCGGGTATAGTTTAGTGGTAAAACGAAAGCTTCCCAAGCTTTAGTTGAGGGTTCGATTCCCTCTACCCGCTCCACATTGCATCACCGCATGGCGTTCCAGCAACGTCATCGCTGTCAAAAGGGGCCTCGGCTCCTTTTTTCGTTTCTGCCCTCCCGGTTTGATCTGGCCCATGGCCAATTGCCTGCCGATCCGCTTCAATGCGTAGATGGTTACGTGAAGCATTTCGAAAGGACGACGCATGTTTCTCTCCCGCTGGCTACCGGGCCTTGCCAACCTGCTGCATTACCGCCGCGAATGGTTCCACACCGATTTGCAGGCAGGCCTCTCGGTCGCGGCGATTCAGATACCCATCGCCATCGCTTACGCACAAATCGTCGGTTTGCCGCCGCAGTACGGCCTGTACGCCTGCGTGCTGCCAATGATGGTCTACGCCCTGATCGGCAGCTCGCGCCAGCTGATGGTAGGCCCTGACGCCGCCACCTGCGCGATGATCGCCGGTGCCGTGGCGCCGCTGGCCATGGGTGACCCGCAACGCATCGCCGAACTGTCGGTGATCGTCACCGTGCTGGTCGGGGTGATGCTGATCGCTGCCGGCCTGGCACGGGCCGGGTTCATTGCCAGCTTCTTCTCGCGACCGATCCTGATCGGCTACCTCAACGGCATCGGCCTGAGCCTGATCGCCGGGCAGCTGTCCAAGGTGGTGGGGTTCAAGATCGAGGGCGACGGTTTTATCCTCAGCCTGATCAACTTTCTCCAGCGCCTGGGTGAGATCCACTGGGTCACGTTGTTCATCGGCCTGGCCGCTCTGGGCCTGCTGATCTGGCTACCACGGCGTTTCCCGCGCCTGCCCGCCGCGCTGACCGTGGTGGCACTGTTCATGTTGCTGGTCGGCCTGTTTGGCCTCGACCGCTTCGGCGTCGCCATCCTCGGCCCGGTGCCGGCCGGCATCCCGCAGCTGGCCTGGCCGCACAGCAACCTGGCGGAAATGAAGAGCCTGCTGCGCGACGCCCTGGGTATCGCCACCGTCAGCTTCTGCAGCGCCATGCTCACCGCACGCAGCTTTGCCGCCCGCCACGGCTACGCGATCAACGCCAACCACGAATTCGTCGCCCTGGGCGTGAGCAACCTGGCGGCCGGGGTATCCCAGGGCTTTGCCATCAGCGGCGCCGACTCGCGTACCGCCGTCAACGACATGGTGGGTGGCAAGAGCCAGCTGGTGGGCATCGTCGCCGCGCTGGTCATTGCCCTGATCCTGTTGTTCTTCACCGCGCCGATGGCGTGGATCCCGCAGGCAGCATTGGGGGCCGTGCTACTGATGGCCGGCTGGGGGCTGATCGACATCAAGTCACTGGGGCTCATCCGCCGCCTGAGCCGCTTCGAGTTCTGGCTCTGCCTGCTGACCACGGCGGGCGTGCTGGGCCTGGGCGTACTGCCCGGCATCGTGTTTGCCGTGACACTGGCGATCCTGCGCCTGCTCTACAGCATCTACCAACCCACCGACGCCGTGCTCGGCTGGCTGCCGGGCACCGAAGGCCAGGTCGACATCCGCAAGCACAAGGACGCCCGCACCGTGCCGGGCCTGGTGGTGTACCGCTTCGACGACGCGATCCTGTTCTTCAACGCCGACTACTTCAAGATGCGCCTGCTTGAAGCGGTGCAGAGCCAGGACCAGCCCAAGGCCGTGCTGTTCGATGCAGAAGCCGTCACCAGCATCGACGTCAGCGGTATCGCCGCCTTGCGTGAAGTGCGCGACACCCTGGCCGCGCAAGGCATCTTCTTTGCCATCGCCCGCGCCCGGGGCACCTTCCTGCGCATGCTGGTGCGCTCGGGGATGGCGCGGGAGATGGAAGACAAACTGCTGTTCGGCTCGGTGCGAGCGGGGATTCGGGCGTATCGGGTGTGGCGTAACCGCAACCGTAGTGTGCAAGTGGCCGAACAGGGTTGAAGGGGGGGTTGTTGCGAGTGGCCCTCGCACACCCTGCACGACATGCTAAAGTCGCCCCCGCTCCCCGCTCCACCCAACGGACTCTAGCATGCCTGCACTTGACGCCACCCTCACCCCTTGGCCAGAACTCGCCGCCCGCCACCCCTGCGATGCCCTGCTGCTGGGCAACGGCGCCAGCCGCGCAGTGTGGAAGCCGTTCGGCTATTTCTCGCTGTTCGAGGAAGCACAACGCGCAGGCCGCAAGAAAGGCCTGGCGGTCAGTGACCAGGCCCTGTTCAAGTCGTTGGGCACGGAACTATTCGAGCCGGTGCTCAGCGCCCTCAACACCACCGTGCGCGCCAACGCCGCACTGGCCATCAACTCCACCGCACCGCTGAACCGCTATTACTCGATCAAGGAAGCGTTGATTCACGCCGTGCGCACGGTACACCTGCCGTGGCCGCTGATGCCGCCAGCCACCCTCGCGGCCCTCAACCAGGCCCTGCGTGGCTACCGCAGCGTCTACACCAGCAACTACGACCTGCTGCTACCGTGGGCTGTACAGAGCGCCCCATACGGCTTCGCCGAACTGTTCGACGAACAAGGCTTCTTCGACGTGCGTCGCACCCGCGGCGAAGGCACGCGGGTGATGCACCTGCACGGCGGCCTGCACCTGCTGAAGCTGCCCGACGGCACCACCCGCCAACGCAGCGCCGACAGCGCCGAACTGCTTGATGGCTTTGCCGTGAACATCCCAGGTGAAGTGCCACTGTTCGTCAACGAAGACCGCAGCGACGAAAAGCTGCGCGCCATCCGCCATTCGGACTACCTCAGCTGGTGTCTGGGGCAGCTGGCCCAGGAAAGCCAGGGGTTATGCCTATTCGGTCAGCACCTGGACAGCAGTGACCAGCACCTGCTCGAAGCCATCCGCCAGGCCCGGCCGAAGCAGCTCTCGATTGCTATCCGGCCGGTGAGCGAAGCGTCGGTGATCAACCAGAAGCAGCATTTTGTTGATCGGTTTGGAGATTTGGCCGGAACGCAGGTGCATTTCTATGACGCCAGTACGCATCCGCTGGGGCTGTCGACACTAGCTATCGAAGTGCCGCTCCCTCGTAAATGAACGGGTCATGAAATACAGCTTCAATGCGCCAATGTAGCCCTGCCAAAGACTCGCTCATATGCACGCGTTACATTGACAGCCATCGCAGTGCGAGCAAGCTCCAAGGTACCCGGGCCTATCGAGTAACTACCTCGCTCCTGCAACCAGGCCAGAACGTCGGCAAGATGCCATAGAGAGGTAGTGCCATCGTGAGCAGGTGCAGGAAAACTGTTTGAATGTGCCAGCATGAGTTTGCGCATGTTTTGCCGAGATACGCCGATGATCTCCGCCACATCGGCAAGCCCTACCAGGTCAGGCGTCGCTTCAATGAGGCGGGCGCCTGGAACAACCCTGCCAACATCATTCAGTGCGCTCTCGATAGCCTGTTTCGCTGAGGCTGCCTCCCGGATGAATGCAAGTGCCAGTCGCCCCGGCTGGCCTACACCCACCAACGCATCATCACACCCACCTTCGGCCAGACGCTCCAGTAGCGCATCGGTATCTTCGCTTTCACTCAATAAAAATCCAGGCATGAAATCAAAAATTTTCAGAAATTCGCTATATACAAGAAATTTCCTACGAGATTTTGAGGCTTATCTGTAGTCCACTTTTTAAAACACAACACGAACTGCAGAAAACATTGACAAGCCATCAGAACCTCAGTTTTATTCAAGCACGGGAGCAGCTCAACTCCATCGCACTACGGGGAAGCACACCAATCACCTAGCACAAAAACAAAAACCCAGTCAGAGCATTAGTGAATGAAGATGATCATCATTGGTTACGGTGCAGTATCCTCAGCTTTTCTTCCCATTCTGATCAGCGAATTGAAAGAAGAAATAACATCACTAAAAATCATTGCCCCACACATTGAAAATAAATGTACGATAGAACATGGAATCACTATCAACTGGCACACTGAAACGCTGACAAGAGAAAATTACAAGAGCACTCTCAACGACCTGGATGAACAAACATTTCTCGTCAACCTGTCAGTGGATGTAGCCAGCCTCCAATTAATATCTCTTTGCCATGAAGCAGGGGCACTGTATCTAGACACTTGCATTGAACCATGGGCCGGACAATACACTGACAGCCGCATCGACCTCCAACACAGAACCAACTACTCATTACGAGACCGCGCACTCGCGAAAAAGCGACTTCTTCGAGATGGGCCTACCGCAGTCATCGCTCACGGGGCAAACCCTGGCCTGGTATCC